>JAEXTI010000202.1 GCA_023406965.1 Chloroflexota bacterium | reverse complement strand
ATTACCAATCACCAGGTGCAGAGCGCTTCGGTGATCGATCCCAAGCTGATCTCCACGGTGGTGCCGATCTTTGTGGCCCTGATGGTGTGGGTCATCCGCATTCTGATCATCGGGACGCTGTCGATGGCCATGGACCGGGTGCTGCACGTGGGCACGCGGGCACGGGTGCGCCCGCTCAACCCCCGGCCCCAGCCTTCCTTGCCCCAGCAGATGCCCGTGCGCCAGTTGAACAACAACCCCGGCATCAACACCTCGCGGACTCTGCCCCGGGCGGCGGCGGCCAACAATACCAGCACCTACGGGCGGCCGGTGAACAATTACAACAACAGGGTCAATGCGCAGCCTGCCGAGATCGGACAGAGCTTTGCCGAGCCGACCTATCACAGCCTGAATGCGGCCCCCAAGCCGAGCACACCCCAGCGCAGCGCTTCCTTCGATGGGGCCAATTCCTCCAATCAGAACACTCGCCGGTAGAAATCCCTGCACCTACCGGAAAACCAACTCCCCGGATCCTACTCCGGGGAGTTTTCATACACCCAAAATTCACAAATTTTTGCTATCCACCGGCAGCCACACGCAGAAGGTGGTGCCTTCGCCCTCCCGCGAACTGACCTCGATAGTACCCTGGTGCGCTTTGACGATCCACTGCGCGATGGACAGCCCCAAACCAAACCCGGTGCCCTGCGAGCGCTTGCGCGAACGTTCTCCACGATAAAACCGCTCGAAGATGTGAGCCAAATCCTGAGCCGGGATACCCGGCCCCGTGTCATTGACGATAATTCGAGCCTGCTCGCCGATCTTTTTTAACGACATGGTCACCGTTCCACCTGCCGGGGTGTACTGCACGGCGTTACCCAACAAGTTGAGGAACACCTGTTTCAAGCGATCCCGATCGCCGGTCAACAGCACCTGATCTATCTCCGTCAGTTGCACGGTCAGGCGCTCGCCCGCTAAGACGCGCGTCTGCTGAAACACTTCCAGCACCAGCGTATCCAACTCAAACGGCTTCAACTCCAGCGGCAGGCGACCCGACTCGGCCTGCGCCAGCAGCAGCAAGTTGCCCACCAAACGGGTCAGGCGATCCACCTCATTCTCAATACTCGACAACGACTCCTCGTCCATCTCACCCATCTTGCGCAGCAGGCTCACCTCGCCTTTGATCACCGTCAATGGTGTGCGCAACTCATGGCTGACATCGGCTACAAAACGGCGCTGCGTGGTGAACAATTTCTCCATGCGCCCTAAGGTTTCATTGAATGCATGAATGAGCGCGTAGATCTCGTCCTTTGCCTGGCCCTCTTTCAGCGGGATGCGCCGCGAGAGGTCGTCCGCCTGGGTGATGGTGGTAGCAACCTGGGTTGCGGATGCCAGCGGCGCCAGCGCGCGATTGACAATCAACGAGGCTACCATGGCGGATAGGCCCATCGACAACAGCGCCAGGATAATCAGCACGCTCGCCAACACGGTTTGGGTGGCGTCGACAATGGCCAGGTTCATCCCAATTTGCACCACCCCGCTGGGGCCGCGCCGCGTCTCAACAGGCAAGGTGAGCACGCGCACGTGCACCCCGCGGCTGAAGGCCGAGTTGAAACTGACCTGCCCGGTTTCCAGACCCACCGGGTCAAGAGGCGGCAGCCAGCCCACCGGATGGCTGAACTGCTGGCGGCGGTCATTGCCCCAAACCTGGAAGTACACTGCGCTGTCACCGGGCTGATATTCTCGGAGTGACTGAACATCAAACATTCCATCGGCGTTGACCTTCACCGAGGACATAATTGCATCTGCTTGCACAGTGATCATGTCGTCAATGCGCTCCAGCAGAACCACATTGACAAACGTATACACCAGCGCGCCGAACAAGAGGAGCGTCCCCCCCAGCAATGAAGAGAAAAGCAGGGTCAGGCGGACGCGTAAGCTCATTAGGGCGTTTCGCGCATCACATACCCCACCCCTCGCACGGTGTGGATCAGGCGCGCTTCTCCTTCGCCTTCCAGCTTCTGGCGCAAATAGCGGATGTATACGTCCAACACATTGCTCTCGCCGCCAAAGTCATAACCCCATACCCGGTCGAAGATCATTTCGCGGGTAAGCACCTGGCGCGGGTGGCGCAAGAACAATTCCAGCAGATCGTATTCTTTGGCAGTCAACTGAATGACTCGCTCGTGGCGCGTGGCCTGGCGAGTTGAGGTATCCAGTTCGAGGTCGCTGAACGAAAGCACCGGCGAACGTTCCAACTGCGTCCGGCGCAGCAGCGCCCGGATGCGGGCGTTCAATTCGTCCAGTTCGAACGGCTTTGTCATGTAATCATCCGCGCCCACATCCAGGCCCTGGACTCGATCTTGAACGGTATCGCGGGCGGTCAGCATCAAAATAGGCATGCTGCCCAGGGCGCGCAAACGCTGGCACACCTCTAACCCGTCCATGCCGGGTAGCATCCAATCCAAAATCACCAGGTCGGGTCGCCGTTCGCGCGCAAGGTGTAGCCCGTTTTCGCCATCCAATGCCGTATCGACCGTATAGCCTTCGTAACCCAGGCCCCGCCGCAGCACGCGCAGAATACCTTCGTCATCTTCGATGATCAAAATGCGTTCTTTCATGCGCCCACCTCGTATCGTAGTTTTTAATCGTCAGGTGAGAGAAGCGAATTTGGACCCCGCAAAATCGAACGTCCAGCCTTCTCAACCATGATTAATTTATACCATAATTCTGTTATTTAACCTTCGCAGCGTCTCAACATTTTGGAAAGTTACCCAATTTAGGTAAAGGCATCCCCATTCTAGCGTTATAATTCTGGTATGAATTCTAACCCTCAGGCCGTCTGGATCAACAGGCCTCCCCAACTTCTCAAACTGGCAGCAGAACTGAGCAGTTGCCCCCGCATCGCTGTCGACACCGAATCCAACGGCCTGTACGCGTACCAAGAGCAGGTCTGTCTTCTTCAGTTTTCCACCCCCAATTCCGATTACCTGGTCGACCCGCTGGCCTTGCACGACCTTTCGGCACTCGGCCCCCTCTTCGCCGATCCAAAAATCGAAAAAGTCTTTCACGCAGCCGAGTACGACATTTTATGCCTCAAGCGCGATTTCGGCTTTCGCTTCGCCGGCTTATTCGACACCATGATTGCCGCGCGCACGCTTGGACGACCGCAGTGGGGACTGGGGAACCTGCTGGCCAGTGAATTTGGCGTCCAGTTGGACAAGCGCTTTCAGCGGGCCAATTGGGGCAGGCGGCCCATTCCACCAGATATGCTGGCGTATGCCGCTCATGATACCCATTACTTGCTTCAATTACGCGATCGGCTGAGCGCCGAATTGGACGAAAAGGGATTGCGTCCAATCGCCGAAGAAGATTTTCACCGCATGTGCAACATCCCCGCTGCGCCGCTGGAGGCCACTCAACACAATTGCTGGTCGGTGGCAGGCGGACAGGACTTAACCGGTCAACAAGCCGCCATTTTGCAATCCCTCATCGAATATCGCGACCGCCAGGCGCGCTACGCCAACCTGCCTCTCTTCAAAATCATCTCCAACGAAACACTGGTGCAAATTGCCCTGGCGGCGCCGAAAACCGAAAGCGACCTGGCCCAAATTCGCGGCGTCGGTCCCAATATCTTCGCCCGACATGCCGGCGGCTTATTAGAAGCAGTCGCCCGCGGTTGCGAGGCTCGACCGCTTCATCCGCAGCGCACGCAGCGCCCGCCGGATGCCTTCCTGCGCCGCCTCGAGCTGCTGCGCAACTGGCGTAAGACCACCGGGCGCGAATGGGGCGTCGAGTCCGATGTTATTCTACCGCGCGACGTCCTCGAAGCGATTGCTTCGAACAATCCCCAAACTCCCCAGGCGCTGGCCGAATTGATGCAGGATCTGCCCTGGCGTCATGCTCAGTTTGGGGAAGAAATACTGGCCTTAATGGATCACCATCGGAGGACAACATGAAAATCAACTTCTTAGGCGCCGCCCAGACGGTCACCGGCTCGCAGCACCTGCTAGAAATTAATGGACACACCCTGCTGTTGGAATGCGGCCTCTTTCAGGGGCGGCGCGCCGACACTTACACCCGCAACCAAACTTTCAGCTTCAACCCGCGCAAACTGGACGCGGTCATCCTTTCTCACGCCCACATCGACCATTCCGGCAACCTGCCCAACCTGGTCAAAAGCGGCTACAAAGGGCTCATTTACGCCACCCCGGCTACAGCCGATTTAACCGACCTGATGGTGCGCGATTCGGCCCACATCCAGGAAGATGACGCCGCCTACGTGAACAAGAAACGTGCCCGGAGAGGCGAGCCGCCTATCCAGCCGTTGTATACGACCGCTGATGCGGAAAACGTGGCCGAGCAGCTTGAGCGCGTGCCGTATAAAGAAGAGTTCGAGCCCATCCCAGGGGTCACCGCGCGCTTTGTCGATGCCGGTCACATTCTAGGCTCGGCTGCCGTGGCATTGGACATCAAAGAGAATGGGCGGCGCCTGCGCTTGTGGTTCAGCGGGGATGTGGGCCGCGAGAAACTGCCCCTACTGAACGACCCAATCTTCCCCGAAGCCGCCGAATACCTGATCATGGAATCCACTTACGGCGACAAAGCCCACCGCGACCCCGACCTGGCTCACGAAGAATTCGCCGAGGTCGTCCTGCGCACCGTCAAGCGCGGCGGCAAGGTCATCGTCCCGGC
>JAEXTI010000046.1 GCA_023406965.1 Chloroflexota bacterium | reverse complement strand
CTGCGCGACCTGGAGACGTGCCAATCACCGCGCACCTGCCCGCACGGCAGGCCGACGATGATTCATCTGTCTGTGGATTTATTGGAGCGACAGTTTGGACGCAAAGGGGCGCGGTAAGCACCGCGTTTTTTACTTTTATCTATGTTGGAATAGGGAGCGAAAAAATGAAAATCGTAACAGACCGGGGTTGTGACTTGAGCGCAGAGCAGTTAGAAGGATTGGATATTTCCTTCGCGCCCATGCGCCTGACGCTGGACGATAAAACCTATAACAGTGGCGTTGACATCACCCCGGAGGCATTTTATGACCTCTTGGACCAAACCGAAAGTTTTCCGACCACATCGCAAGCCACCGCTGGAGATTTTGCTGCCATTTACCGAGAGTTAGCCGCCGAGGATCCAGACATCTTTTCTCTGCACATTTCCGGGGGGTTGAGCGGCACGCTTGATTCGGCCCAAGCGGGAGCGGAGATGGTACCGGAGGCCAGGGTGAAATTTTGGGATACTAAATGGCTTTCCTGCGGTGAGGGCTGGCAGGTGGAAATGGCGGCGCGCATGTTGCTGGCGGGGTTTAATCTCGATCAGGTGACCGATCGATTGAAGGAATTGCGCGAGGCGACGGTATCGATGTTCACCCTGGATACATTAAAGTATTTGATACACGGCGGGCGCATCAGCCACCTCAAGGGTTTGTTGGCATCGCTGCTGCATCTGCGCCCGATCATCACCGTGGATCACGCGACCGGAAAATACACGCCTTTGGGCCAGGAACGGACGATGAAGCGGGCCGTTCAGCGCATGGCTGAACTCATCGCCAAGGTATACCCGCGCGGCAGCGCGCTGCGCATTCAGATCATGCATGGCAAGAATCCGGCGATGGTAGAACTGTTACGGGATACACTGGCAGGTATGTTCAATTGCCAGTGGATGCCCACCATGGCCGTAGCCCCCGTTTTGGGCGCCCACACCGGCGGAACGGTGATCGGAGTGGCGGCGGCCCCGGTGCACCTGTTTGATGTGAGCAAATAGACGCCTTGGTAGTCTTCTCGCAAAATAAGTGATCATTATTTTGTGAGTGTTTGTGCGGCGTAGCCGCACAAACACTCACAAATATAACTTGCTAACTTGGCGTGAGAACCACTTAGCCGAAGCGGTACATATCAAAGTCGGCGACTGGCCGGTAGCCGATCTTCTGATAGATGCTGTTGGAGGTCGGGTTCGCCAAATCGGTGAACAGGGCGGTGAACTGTTTGCCCTGGTCGAGCAGGTATTGGCTGAGCCCGGCGGTGAGGGCGGAGGCGTAGCCTTTGCCGCGGAATTCGCGCGGTGTGTACACCGGGCCGATGCTACAACCGTGGGGCGTGGGACGGGTCCAACCGGCCAGGGCCACCGGAACGCCATCTTCCCACAGGTAGTAGGTGCGATCTTTGATGCGCAGACGAGTGCTTTCCAGATACTGCTCCGGGGCCGCGATGGCTTCGTCTGGCAAGGCCTCGCGTTGGAATTCTTCTGTCCATTGGGCCACCAGATAGAGATCCTCTTCCCTGGCAAGGCGCATTTGTCCGGGCGGCTGGGGCGGGGTCGTGACCTGACGCAACTCATAGACTCGCTCGCGCATTGCCAGGGTATAGGTTTTTCCGGTCAGGGTTTGCCAGGCCTGGGCAAAGGCCAACGCGGCCGCATTGGGTCCCAGCACGCCAGGCACGCTCCAATCATCCTGAAGCAGGTTTTGGGCAATCAGGGCAAAGGCCTGATCCTGGCCGGCCGGGTTGTTGGAAAACACCACCAGGTTGTGGGGAGGGGTCATGAGCGCGGCAGTCAAAACATGACCTGAGTCCAATACGGCGCTTAGATAGGGCGCAGGTTGGAAGCGCTCGGGAAACTCGCAGATGCGCAGGATCAGACCATACATCAAGTTGTTGGCGGCCTCGGCGGCCTCCAGAGCCGGCTGGGTGACGTCGAGGAAGGCGTGAGCGGATGCATACAGGTGCAATTGCATAAGATCCTCATGTAGAATGGTATGTTACTATGACGGGGCTGATGGAAGAGAATTTAGACTTCCTTGAGAATATCCAGTTCTCACCTTTTTATTAAAATCTGTGGTATAAATAGGCAATCTTATTATCAGATTTGCGAGTAGATACGCCGCTGTTCTCTATAAGAATGGCGGCAATTTTTTTACTCTAGGATCTGCAATTTCAAAAGGAAGAGTTGAGAATCGTGGAAAACAAATTGTATGTTGGTAACCTGTCGTATAACACCACCGAAGATACTTTGCGCACAATGTTCGGCGAAGCCGGCACTGTGACTTCGGTTGCGATGATCACCGACCGTGAGACCGGAAGCCCCAAGGGCTTCGCTTTTGTAGAGATGAGCTCCCAGGCTGAAGCCCAGAAAGCCATCTCCATGTTCAATGAGAAGACCGTGGACGGCCGCGCCATCAAAGTCAATGTCGCTCGCCCCCGCGAAGAGCGCCCCCGCAGCAACAGCGGCGGTTACGGCAATCGCCGTTACTAAAAGCGCATTCGCGTAGATTTCGCATCGACGCAAACAAAAACCGCCGGATCAATCCCGGCGGTTTTTTCATTGAGTTTGGGACAAAGTGCGCTAGCGCACCGTGACCGGGGCAAACACGAATTTCGAGTTGCCGTCCAGGTCTTCAACGATATAACCAATTACATATTCGCCGGCGGCGGCGTCCAGAACTTCCCAGGTGAAGGGCTGCCCGCTGAAGGTGAGAGTCTTTCCCGGCTGGTAGGCTGTATTGGTGACGTTGCCTTCTGAGTCCAGGTCGTTCCAATATTCCAGCACGGTAAACGAGTCACCGGCGGTGGGGAGGATTTCGCGCGGCGCGCCGCTGTTGCCACCGGATTCGCTGGCGAAGCCAAACACCGAGACCATCTCGCCATTCTGGAAGTACATGCGAGATTGAATCTGCTCGCCGCTGGCATAGGTGTAGATGCCTTCTACGCTATACACGGCCTCTTCGGCGGAGCGACCGTAATTCACCGGGCTGAAGAGGGCTTCGGCGGTGGTGACACCGTCGCTGACGGCATAGACAATCGGCTCCCAGTTGAAGTCGAGGGTGAATTCGCCCTCAGGCCACACCGGGTAGAAGACGCCGTCCACCTCATCGGTCTCCTGGCTGGCGATGTAATCGCTATCGGCGACGTAGATGGCGTTGGCGTTGCGATCGTAGTACCCCACCAGCAGTTTGATGTAGCCGATGTTTTCGCCGGAGATATCTGCGGACATCAACACCGGTTGGTTGGGGGCAGCTTCGGTGTCTGAGAGGCGCAGGTCGGAGATCGTGATGCCGCCGGCGGCCGGGGCGCGCACCAGTTCGGCGCGCGGAGCGATGGCGCCCACAGCGTTAAGCTCGAATTCCTCGCCAGAGTAGTGATAGGCCAGGAATTCGTCCCACAGGGAGAGATTGACGAATTGCGCGGCAGCAACGTTATAGGATGCCGGTCCGGCGGCGGAGGTGCGGTAAAGCTGGGAGTTGGGGAAGTAGATGCTGATGCCGGTCGCTCCGGGCACCTGCGGGCCGTGCTTTTCGGCCAAAACAGTGTTCTGAATGGCGTCGATCAATTGGCTGCTGCCGGTGCTGACACTGCCGCTGCCGGTGGCTTTGGCGGCCAGTTTGGCGAAACCGGCCAGGTCGATGTAGGAAGCGGGCACTTCGCTGCCGAAAATGCTGGTGAAGGATTGGGCGTAGCTGCGAGCCTGAGCCACGCCGCGCTGATCACCGGCCTGCAAGGAGTAAGCGAAGTTGTTGAGCGCGTCGAGCAGTTCGGGGACCCTTTGCAAATCGGCAGCCGTGAGGGTGATGTTGCGGCCAATTTGATTGACCACCTGTTGGGCTGAGACAAAGCGCCCGCCGGCCAAATCCTGGCGGGCCGCATCGTCCACAATGCGCTGGTCGTCGATGATATAACTGTCCACAATCACGCGGCCTAGCTCGCCGCCATCCATGCCGGGGTTGTTGTTCAACTGGTTGAGGAAGGAAGAATAGGCCCAGCCGAGAGCAGGTTCGGTCTCCTGCGAAAGCACGGCATAACGCGCATGGGGGTAAAGGGCAGTCATAACCTCGATGTGACCCATGAGACAGGCATCCATGCCGATTAGTTCAAACTGATCGATACCGGCCTGGCTGCGTGCCTGTTCGAGGGCGGAATCCAGTTCATGGAGGAAGATCTGATCGCCGACCATGCTGGATAGAGGAATATCGCTTTGCCCGCCGCTGCGCGTAGAAGCATCGCTCCAGCCGCCGGGCCAGCCCATGCCGTGATCCGAGAGGATCAGCACGTATTTATCGGCGGGATAATTTTGAACACCCCAAACGATAAAATCGGCCAGAGTCTGTCCGGAAGCCATATTGACTTCGCCCAGGTCTTCCACCAGATCGGAATTGACCCGGGTCAGGTCGTCATCCTGTCGGATGTAGTAGCGGCGCGTGCCGGTCCAGTTGCCGTCGCCGGAGAAGCCGCCGCCGTA
>JAEXTI010000029.1 GCA_023406965.1 Chloroflexota bacterium | reverse complement strand
CACCCGCGCCGTCGCACTTAACATAGCATTACCCACCAGGACAAGTGCGACGACGCGACCTCTCCCAAAGGGAGAGGTGAAGAAACTCGGGCTCAAAATTCTGAAAGGCCAAAGGGATTCACAGAGCGGTACGCCGCTACCCATGAATTACCGCTAAGTTCGGTTACAATTAATCCATCATGGAACTGCCCATTACATTTCTTCCACCCCGGCGGCGCGGCGTGTTGATTCACAGCGCGCTGGCACTGGTTCTGGCCGGTGCGGCGGGTGGAGCAATCTACTTTGCCATCACCAGCGGGGTGGGCGGGCCGTTTGTTCTGCTGCTGATGCTGGCCGGGGCTGCCGGGCTGGCGTTGTTGTTGATTCTTTACCGGTTATACGCCCTGCTCAATGCCCATTACATTCTGGAGCGGGACGGGCTGCGCCTGCGTTGGGGGTTGCGCGCCGAAAACCTGTCCATCCACGATATCGAGTGGGTGCGCCCGGCCTCCGATTTGGCCGCGCCGCTGCCCCTGCCACCGCTCAGCTTCTCCGGCGGAATCCTGGGCATGGTCACTACCGCCGACCTGGGCCCTGTGGAGTTCCTGGGAGCTGAGATGGCGCCCATGCTGCTGGTGGCGACTCCTCAGCGGATCTATGCCATTTCGCCTGCGGCGCCCAACGCCTTCCTGAAAGCCTTTCGCAATACCATCGAGATGGGCAGCCTGGATAGCATTCCCACCTACTCGGCGCTGCCCGCGGCTTACCTGGTGAGGGTGTGGCAAGACCGCCTGGCGCGCACCTTGTTGGGGCTGGGATTGGCATTCACCTTGCTGTTGTTCGTGGCGGTTAGCCTGGCGGTACCCGGCGTGGCACAGGTGAGTTTGGGGTTTGACGCCAACGGCCAACCCATCACGCCGGTGCCGGGCGAGCAGTTGCTGCTTCTGCCGGTGCTGGGCGGGGTGGCCTGGGTCATTGACGTGGTTGCCGGGCTGCTGCTGTATCGCCGCCCCGAATACCGCCCCGCCGCCTACATATTGTGGAGCGCTGGGGCCGTCTGCTCGTTTACGCTCATCCTGGGAGCGGCTTACATCTTGAACATCCTTTAGAGCCTCATGATCATCCAACTCTTCGCCGGATTTATCCTGGCTTGCATCATCGCCCTGGCTGCCCGCAAAGCTCGCGTGCTCAACCGCTCGGGAGCTTTTGCCGCCGCGCTGCTTGGCACCGTTATTTTTGGGCTGGGCGGGCTGGGCTGGGCCATCCTGCTGCTGGCGTTTTTTGTCTCTTCCAGCGGGCTTTCCAGGCTGGCCAAGCGGCGCAAGCGCAGCCTGGACGAGAAAGCCGCCAAGGGCAGCGAGCGCGACGCCGGGCAGGTGCTGGCCAATGGCGGGATCGCCGGGGTCTTCGCCCTGCTGCACGCCTTCTTCCCTGAAGCTGTCTGGCCGTGGGTAGGCTGCGCCGCCGCGCTGGCAGCCGCCAACGCCGACACCTGGGCTACAGAGTTGGGCGTGCTGGGCAAGGCTGCGCCGGTGATGATCACCACGGGCAAGCCGGTGGAGCCGGGCACGTCGGGGGGCGTTTCCTGGGCGGGCACGCTGGCTGCGCTGGCGGGAGCGGGATTTGTGGCCCTGTTTGGAGCCCTGTTCTGGCAGGGGTATACCGGAATCAATCTACCGGATGGGAGTTCACCTGTCCTGGCCAACCTGTTGGGGGCGAGCAAGCCCGCGCTCACCTGGGGGCAGGGGCTGATGATCTTTGGCGGGCTGGCGCTTTCAGGGCTGGCGGGCAGCCTGGTGGATTCGCTGCTGGGGGCCACCGCGCAAGCCATTTACCGTTGCCCGGCCTGCGAGAAGGAAACCGAACGCTATCCCTTACATTTGTGCGGCACGCCGACGGTGTGGGTACGCGGATGGAAGTGGTTGGATAACGATTGGGTAAACACGGCTTGCACGTTGAGCGCGGCGATTGTGGCAGTGTTGCTATTGAGTGGAATAGGGTAATGGGCGCAACCGAGCAGCGCCAGCGGCGTTCGATCCGGTTAAAAGAATTTGATTACGCTTCAGTGGGGGCCTATTTTGTGACCCTGGTAACGCATGGTCGGGAATGCTTGTTCGGTGAAATCAACACCGACGAAATGGTGTTGAACCCGGTTGGGGAGATGATCCGTCAGGAATGGAGCGGTTGTCTGCACGTTTTTCAGAAGTTGAACTGGATGAATTTGTGATTATGCCCAATCATGTGCATGGGATCATAATGATCAAGGAAAAGGGCGCAGCACCAGGGTTGAAGGACTCAGATCCTGGACGCACATCGCTGCGCCCCTACGGGGCGGGGGCGGGGGCGGCGGTGGTGGCGGGGTCGTTGGGGGCGATTGTGCGGGCATTCAAATCGGCGGCGGCGTTGCGCTTCAACCGGATGCGCTCCGCAACCGGGAAACCGTTATGGCAGCGCAATTATTACGAGCATATTGTCCGCGACGAAAAAGACCTGCAACGCATCCGCCAATACATCCACGACAATCCCCTGCGCTGGTCCCTCGATGAAAAAAACCCAACCGCCCGTCGGGGGCCGTAGGGGCGCAGCGAAATGAGAAAAACAAACGAATTAACCAAAACCGCGCTGCGCCCTCCGCAAGCGGCGAAATAAAGAAGCATGAGACGTGCCGCGCCCGGTTTTCAATGGCCCCTATGAATATTCATGAGATTGTCCAAACACAAATTGCTCCTGCTCTGGGATTGTCAGCCAATGATCTGACCCTGACGCCACGCCGGGCCCTCGAATTCCAGAGCAACAACCTTTATGATTTACGCGCGGGCGATCTGCACTTCATTGTCAAAGAATATCTCAAGGCTTCGGAGCTCGAAAGCGCTCCCTTGCACGAATACCAGGCCCTGCAACTGTTGTCGCCTCTGGATGTAGCGCCCCAACCAGTGTTTTTCGATCCCACGGTGGGACCGGTAGTCGTCTATGAATATTTGCCCGGTAAAATGTGGGACCGCAGCCCTCCCGCGGACCTGAGCAAAATGATTGAAATATGGTTGCGCATTCAAGACCTTCCTGCCGACTGGCCTTCGCACGGCTCTGACCGTCCATTGAACGAGGTAGAGGATGGCATCCGCCAAGAAGTTGACGCTTATCATGATTGGGCCGCCCGGGCGTATCCACCTGGCGAGCGCGCCGCGGAAATCTGTCTGGATCTTCTGGACAAGCATCACGCCGCTTTTGAGGAATGCGCCTTGCTGCCGGTAACACCCTGCTTTTGTCGCTCCGATCCCCGCTTCGCTAACGTCATTCAGCGACCAGACGGCCGGTTGGGGCTGGTGGATTGGGAGGACAGCGGCCTGCGCGACCCCGCCCGGGAGGTGGCCGATTTGATCACCCACCCCAACCAGGAAGACCTGCTGTGTTGGGAGGATTGGCAGCGGGCCATCGATCCCTACTGCCGGGCGCACAGCCAACAGGATCCCTGGTTTACGCATCGCTTACGCCTGTACATGGCGATTTTCCCTCTGTGGTGGTTGTCCATTATCCTCCACCGCGGACTTTCTTTGGGGGAAAAGCCGCCGGGATGGTCTGTAAATGGACTGCCGGTCAATGAGCGCTTGCGCCACTACCTGGCCCGCGCCGTATCCTGGCCCGAGATGAACTTTGCAAGTTGCTTGGATAAGCTCATCAACCTGCACTTCTTTCCTGCCTGAAATGCGAATTAATGATACTATTTCTCGATGACATAACTGCGGCCCGATCCAATGACCGGGCTGTTGATCGAGGAAAACTTGATGGAACCCCAACCGCCTCCCACCCTCCCAACGACCTTTGGCTGCCTGCGCCCCTGGCGCGCCGATGACCTGCCCGCCCTGGTGATATACGCCAACAATCGCAAGATCTG
>JAEXTI010000543.1 GCA_023406965.1 Chloroflexota bacterium | reverse complement strand
CAACCCACAAACTTTCTGGAAAGAAGCCGGGGCACTGGTCGCGGCGTATTTCACACCTTGATTTTGTACGTCCGGTAGCGCTTATAGATCTTCGCCCCCATGCGCTCGCCCAGCGCAGGAGTGCGCGGGTTGTCCAGCGCGGTCAACGATGCATCGATCCAGCGATACCCTCTGGCCCGCCCGCGTTTAATCATCTCGTCGAACAGCAAAATCACCGCCCCGCTGCCCCAATGTTCCGGCGGAACCAGCACGCTCTTTACCGTCAGACATTCATATTTCCGACGCATGCTCCAGGCCAGCTTGGGGTAATCCCACAGGTAGCGTAAACCGTTGGCGTGGCAAAACGCCTCGTTCAAGTTCGGTAGTCCCGGCAGCCACCCCACCACTTTATCCCCTTCCATCGCAAACAGGATCAATTCCGGGTCGGCAATCTTGCGGAACGGCCCCATGCTGGCAAACACATCTTCACGCGGCCAGGGGCGGAAACCTTCCAGGTGGGCCAGAGCCTGGTTGAGCAGCACATACACCCGCTCCAATTCCTCCTCCCAATGGGCCATGTCTCCGCCACGCACCGTGAAGCGCCCCTTGGCCCTCACCCGCTCCGCCATCCGGCTCAAATCCTGGATAGCAGGCGTATCCTCGGCAATGTCCAGCGCAAAGGCGATGTTGTCGCCACGCAATGGCTCAAAACCATAGCGCTCCACAAATTCCTGGTAGTAGACCGGGCTGTGCCCGCACAACAGCGCTGGAGGGCGATCACGCCCCTCCACCAACACCCCATAACCATCCTCGTAATCCAGGTTGAACGGCCCAGCCAGAGTCTCCAGCCCGCGCGCTTGCGCCCAGCGGCGCGCCTCAGCCAACAGGGCTTCCATCACGGCGTACTCTTCGATGAAGTGAAAGAAACCAAACAGGCACTCTTTTTCCCCGCGCCAGCCGTTCATCTCCCTATCCTCCGCCGCGCAGATGGTTCCCACCACCTGCCCATCCCGCCAGGCGATGAAGAATTCCGCCTCACCGCCCCGCCGGAAGAACACCCCCTTGGCCGGGTCGATCCGCTCGCGCAAATCAGGCAGCAGCGGCGGCACCCACAACGAGTCTCCCCGGAAAATTCGGTAGGGAAAGGTCAGAAACTGATTCCGCTCGCGCGGAGTGCGTACAGGCAGCACTTGTAGCGTGGTCATTGTGGTTGGCGTTTCCTTATCCCAGAAAAGTTGATAACACGGCCCGGTTTTCCTCGGCGCACAGGCGGCGGATTTCTGTCTGCGTGAGCGGCGGCAGAGGCAGTTGCATGGCTTCCTCGCCCAATGGGCCCTCCACCTTCAGGCCCTGCGCATCCTCATCCATCGGGCGATCCACATCCAGGCGCTCCCTAGACCGGATCAGGCGTTTCCGCGCCTCACACTGCCGTAATGTATCTACCAGCAGGGGCAGCAGGTGCGCATTGCGCAACGAGGTCACTGCGCACAATGTGCCGGTCAGGCTGTGCAGCGCGGCATGCGGCGCGTTGGGATAAGGCATGCAGCCGTCCGCATGCCGGTCCACGCGCTCCGCCACCCCGCGCGCGCAACTGCCCACGGCCAGTTTTTTTCCCGGCAGACGCAGAATCTCCTCCACCCGCCAGGGCTGGCCTTCTCCATCCAGGTAAACGTCGCCCTCGCTGGTCTCCATCGCCCGCCCCATCAGAATCACCAGGGGGAAATCCCGCCGCTGGCCCTCGCGCAAAAACATATCAAAGGCGAAGCGCGTGGTCGCCAGACACCCACCGCGACAACCACCCTCCACGCCACAGCCGGAACCGGGCAGGCAGTTCGCCGCCGTCTGAAACGGATGCCCGAAGAAGGCCCGCACGTTGGGGAAATCCTTCCGGAAAGCCATGTTGCTCAGGGATGGGTCGGCGGGTCGGAACTTCAACGGTTCCATGTCTCCGAGGGTTTGCGCGTTGGGGTCGCCAAACCCGGCCTCGTCCGCCAGGCGCAGTAGGGTAATCTCTCTGGGGTCAAAGCCCATCAGGTGCGCCGCAACGCGGTCCGTCTCCACCGGGTGGTTGCCGCTGATGATCACCCGGCTGTCCACCGGGTCCACCGGCGCGGGGCAGTTGCCTTCCCCGCCCACAATCCCGTCAATCACGGTCAGGTCCGGCTGGAATAAATACAGCAGGTCCACCAACTTTTGTTCCAGGGCAAAATGGTGGCTGCGCTGGCGCAGATTATAGGGCAGCACACCCATCGCATTTTTAAATCCCAGGGTCACGTCCGTGTACAAATTCGTTTTGAGCTTGGGCACTGAACAATAAAAGGCCTCTCCACGAATGATCTCACTGAACAACCGCGGCACGTATGTATCCCGCTGCACCCGTGCCTGGGGCACGAAGTAGCGGTCCACAGGCTGCTCTTCGAGCGCGACCAGTTCGATGCCGTGATAACGCGCCAGCCGGTCTAGCCCCGCCACGCGGAAGGAGCCCCGCGTCGGCACCCCTCGCCCCGAAGACTCGGCAATGGCCACGCTGGCGGCATACGGCTGGAGGATCGCCACCAGCGCGTCCAGCACGCGCGGATCGGTGCTCTCGGGATAATCTCGCTCCGCCAGCCCCATGCCGGAATACACCGTCACCAAGTTGGGCTTGAGCAC
>JAEXTI010000435.1 GCA_023406965.1 Chloroflexota bacterium | reverse complement strand
CGGGATTCCACACGCGCGGGGGCCATCCCGCCCCCCGCTCTTCTGAATTTCTTTCCCCTCCCCAGCCCAAACCATAGAATCTGCCCAACTCCGCATGGCTGGAGGAGGGGGATTGCCTGGCGCGATTTGCGGGGAAGGTAAGGTCAACGCATCTTATGTCAGACATTCTACGGTTTTGGAAAACCGAACTACTATGACACTGCCACCTTTCACATTTGGGCTTGGAACCCCACCACCGCCTGCTGCACGACCCGCTGCCAAACAACTGAGAAAATTCAGTTCATGAGCGGGGGGAAAGATTTCGCAAAAGTGAGGGGCTGAAAGCCCCTCACTTTTGCAGAATTCTTACCCTCCCCCGGCAAAGCACCTGAGTGATCGAGAGTTTTGGCAGCCGGGGGAGGGTAGGGTGGGGGAAATGCCCACAATATGGCGAAAGGACACGAGATTTTTAGGACAAATATCCACGATGCGTTTACCCTAGCGTGGAAAGATTTCCCTCTTGACTCTTTACCCCAATCGCCGTATAAATAAAAGCGAACGTTCGTTTTTATTTATACGGAGGATGCATGGTTAGAGAACAAGGTTCCAAAGGAGAGCAAACCCGCGCTCGCATTGTAGATGCCGCTTACAACCTGTTCATCCAGCAGGGTTACGCCGCCACTTCCATGCGCGCAATCGCCGAAGCCTCGGGCCTGGCTTTGGGTGGGCTATATGCGCATTTCAAAGGGAAGGAAGAAATTTGGCAGCAAGTGTTCAAAGCCCGCCATCCCTATCATGAGATCCTGCCGGTGTTTATGGAAGCGCAAGGGGACACCTTTGAAGAAGTGATTCGGGATGCAATCGTTCGCACTGTTCAAGAACTGGGTAAGCGCAGCGATCTTTATAACCTGATGTTCATTGAGTTGGTCGAATTTCAAGGCAAGAATATCCCCGCCGTAGCCATGACCCTGTTCCCACAGATGCCCAAATTGGGTGCCAAATTGTATGGCGCCAGAGGCAAGTTGCGCCGTGTTTCACCTGTCTCGATGGGCCGCGCGCTGGCGGGTGTGGTGTTGATATACCACATGACGGAGCAGTTGATGCCCCCCCAATTGCGCAAGCTCCCCCCGGTGAACTCCCTGGACGAAATGGTCGATATTTTCCTGTACGGCGTTATGGCAGATGATGAGCCGTCGCGGAGGAATCATGCTTAATTCCCGGTTGATGTCCTTGATCCGCAAGGAGTTCATCCAAATCTTGCGCGACCCGCGCACCCTGGCGCTGACCTTCGTCCTTCCGGTGCTGATGTTGTTCATGCTTGGCTATGCCGCCACCAACGACGTGCGCAACGTGCCCCTGGCGGTCTTTGACCAGGACCGCTCGGCGGCTTCGCGCAGGTTGCTCGATGCCTACCGTGCCGCCGATTACTTCCAACTGGCCTACGAGGTTGGCTCGGAAGAAGAAATTCGTTCGTTGATCGACCGCAACACGGCCCGCGCCGGGCTGGTCATCCCGCCCGATTACGGCGAGAAGATCACTGCCGGTCGCCCTGCGCAAATCGCGTTCCTTCTGGATGGCTCCGACCCCAACGTGGCCAACACCGCCCTGGCAGCCGCCACCATGATCGGCCAATCCTATGCCACCAACCTGATGGTTGAACGATTGGAGCGCGTCGGTCAGGCAGGCTCGGTGCAAATGCCGCTGGAAGTGCGCACCCGGGTGTTATACAACCCGGCGATGGTCAGTGCTTATTACATGATCCCTGGCCTCATCGGCATGATCCTCCAACTCCTCACCACCATGCTCACCGCCTCCTCCATTGTGCGCGAGCGCGAGCGCGGCACCATCGAACAGCTCATCGTCACCCCGCTGCGTTCCTGGGAGCTGGTGGTAGGCAAATTGATCCCTTATGTCCTGATTGCTTTTTTTGATATGCTCGAAATTCTGGTCATCGGGGTGCTGGTATTCAAGGTGCCCATCAACGGCAGCCTCGGCCTGTTCCTGGCCCTCTCCGCGCTGTTCCTGATTGGCTCGCTGGGCATGGGTTTGCTTATCTCGACGGTAGCCCGCACGCAGCAGGAAGCCATGCTGACCACCATGTTCACCCTCTACCCCTCCATCTTCCTGTCCGGTTTTTTGTTCCCCCTGGCAGCCATGCCGCAAATCTTACAATGGATCAGTTACGCCGTGCCCATGCGCTATTTTCTGATCATCGCCCGAGGGGTCATTTTGAAGGGCGTTGGACTGAGCGACATCTGGGCAGAGGTAGTCGCGCTGTCCATTTTCTCACTCATCATGATGGGCGCTGCTGCGGCCCGTTTCCACAAGCGTCTGGACTGATCTTTGGCACATTTTGTCCAATAGGAGATTGATCGATGCACAAGCCCCCTAAATTCCTTCCGGTCATTGTTTTAATCGTTTTACTGGCTCTTGCCGGCTACTATGCTTTCGACAGGGTATCGAAGATCGACGACCGTCTGGCTGCTTCCGGCACCATCGAGGCGGTGGAAGTGTCTATATCGCCCGAACTGGCCGGGCGCGTGATCGAAGTGCTGGTCGACGAAGGCCAAACCGTTAAAGCCGGGGATGTTCTCGTCCGCCTCGATTCTTCTCTGCTGGAGGCCCAACGCAGTCAGGCCGAGGCCGGACTCGCTGCCGCCGAGGCCGCCTGGCACGCCGCTCAGCAGAACCTGGCTTTGCTGGAAGCCGGCCCCTCCGCTGAACAACTGGCGGTATCCCAGACCGCGGTGGATATGGCCCAGGTGGCCTTGAACTCCGCCCAGGAATCCTATGCCGACCTGAGCGAGTACCAGCAGGACACCGCCGCGGGCAAGCAGCTCAGGCAGCAGGTAGAGCGGGCTGAAGCCGCTCTGGCCAACGCCCAGGCGCAGTACAACCTGCTGGCTGCCGGCGCGCGCGAGGAACAGGTCCAGGCAGCCACCGACCAGGTGGCTGCGGCCCGCGCCCAGGTGGATGCAGCCGAACGGTCGTTGGGCGTGCTGGATGTGCAGCTATCCCGTTTCACCCTCACCGCCCCCGTCGACGGGGTGGTGTTGCAGCGCGCCATCCAGCTCGGCGAGTTCACCTCGCCCGGCGCACGGCTGCTGGTGTTGGGCAAAACCGACAGCCTCACCCTCACCGTCTACCTTCCCGAAGATCGCTACGGGCTGGTCGAGTTGGGCGGCAGTTATCCATTCACGGTCGATTCCTTCCCCGGCGAGACCTTTACCGGCACAGTTACCTACATCGCCGGGAAGGCCGAGTTTACCCCGCGCAACGTGCAAACCCTCGAAAGTCGCAAGGCCACTGTATTCGCTGTGCGCCTGTCGGTGGCGGATGGCGAGGAGCGCTTGCGCTCGGGCATGCCCGCCGATGTCGACTTTGGATCGAATTGAGGCCGGCGTGGCGACGATGATTTCTGCGCAGGACCTGCGCCGTTCCTTCGGCGAGGTGGAAGCCGTGGC
>JAEXTI010000339.1 GCA_023406965.1 Chloroflexota bacterium | reverse complement strand
GCCGGGCGGCAGGGCGCTGGCGGCAATCCACGCGCCGCCCAGCAGCAAGAAGATGAGACTGGCCCAGGTGAAGGCGCGGCGGGTTAGCATATTTCAATCCTAACGGGGCGCGGGCGGCCTGTCAAGCGAAATCAACATGCTATAATAATCGTGGAGGCAGATGATGAGAAAACGAAAAGTGCAAGCTGTTGTCATCAAAAAAGGTCTCACAGAGCCGAATCTGGATGTTCTTTACTGGCAAGAACAGCCCTATACGGCTCGGCTGGCTGCGTTGGAAGAAATTCGCCAGGAGTATCACCGGTGGAAAAACGATGTTCAACCAGGACTTCAAAGAGTTTCTTGCATCATTAAACGCCAGGCAGGTTAGGTATTTGATTGTGGGAGGGTACGCCGTGGCATTGCACGGTTATCCTCGATATACCAAGGACCTGGATGTATGGATCGAGGCAAGTTCGCTGAATGCCTCGCGTTTGATTGCAGCATTAAAGGATTTTGGATTCGGAACTTTGGGACTTGAAGAAAAAGATTTCACCGAGGAAGATCAGGTGGTTCAACTAGGGTACCCCCCAAACCGGATTGACCTGATTACTTCCGCCTCTGGAATCAATTTCAGCGAATGTTTTGAAAATAGGGTCAGCGTTTTAATTGAAGACGTTGAGGTAAATTTTCTGGATGTTGAGAACCTGAAGAAAAATAAGCGCGCTTCAGGGAGGCTTCAGGACCTGGCTGATGTTGAGCGACTGGAAGCCGGCAAGCCAAAGGGGCGGAACCGTTCATGAAATTAGTCACGGTCGCTGAGATGCGGCAAATTGAAGCTGAGGCGGACGCGCGCGGCTGGACTTACGCGCAGATGATGGAACGGGCTGGGCTGGAGCTGGCCAAGGTGGTGCACAGCTATGATCGTTGGCCGGAGAATCCTGCGGTCACCGGATTGGTAGGCTCGGGCAACAACGGCGGGGACACGTTGGTGGCACTGGCAGCGCTGGCGGGTTGGGGTTGGAAAGTAGTCGCTTACCTCGCGCAGCCACGCAAGGATGGCGATCCGCTGGTGCAGCGCGTGCTGGCAGCAGGCGGGCAGGTGATTGAGTCGAGCCGGGATGCGGATTTTACCCTGCTGGATCAGATTTTGGATGCAGCGGATATTGTCATAGATGGAGTGCTGGGCACCGGCTGCAAGCTGCCCCTGCGCCCCGAGACCGCCCGGGTGCTTGGGCGGGCAAAGCAAACGGCTGGGCTGCGCGTGGTTGCCGTGGACTGCCCTTCGGGGGTAGATTGTGACAGCGGAGAAACGGCTGAGGAATGCCTGCCCGCTGAACTGACCGTGTGCATGGCAGCCGCGAAGGTGGGACTGGTTAAGCTGCCTGCTTTCGCGCTCACCGGGCAGATTTGGACCGTTGAGATTGGACTGCCGGAGGGCCTGGGCGCCTGGGAGGGCGTGCGGCGCGAACTGGCGGATGAAGAAAGGGTGTGCGGGCTGCTGCCTGAACGCCCGCTGGATGGGCATAAGGGCACGTTTGGCACCCTGGTGGTGGCAGGCGGCTGCTTGAATTATCCCGGCGCGCCTTTGCTGGCGGGAAAAGCCGCCGCGCGGATGGGTGTGGGATTGGTGCGCGAGGCAGTGGCGGAGCCGCTGTTGGGGCTGTTGGCGCCCCAGTTCGCCGAGGCAGTGTGGACGCTGCTGCCACACCAACAGGGAACTTTGTGCGGTCTGGCGGCAGCGGCGCTGCGTGAAACATTGCCGCGTTCCGGGCAGGGGGCGCTTCTGGTGGGGCCGGGATTGGGCCTGGCGGACTGCACGACGGATTTTGTGCGCAATTTGCTAGCCGATGCCTCTGAGTTACCGCCCATGGTGGTGGACGCGGACGGATTGAAGCACCTGGCGCGGATTCCGGGTTGGGAGGCAATGCTGCCGCCGGAGAGCGTGCTGACGCCGCACCCGGGCGAGATGGCGGTGTTGAGCGAGTTGAATACAGCGGCCATCCAGTCCGAGCGGTTGGATATTGCCCAGGCGCACGCCCGGCAGTGGGGGCACGTGGTGGTGCTGAAAGGCGCTTTCAGCGTGGTGGCGGCTCCGGATGGGCGGGTGGGGGTGATCCTGGCGGCGACAACAGCCCTGGCGCATGCCGGAACGGGAGACGTGCTGGCGGGGATGATCGCGGCCCTGCGGGCACAGGGTGTCCCGGCCTATGATGCGGCGCTTGGCGGGGCTTACCTGCACGCGCTGGCGGGACAGGAGGCCGAAGGGCGCATCGGGCATCCGGCTGCGGTATTGGCGGGGGATGTGATCGACGCGCTGCCAGGGGTGCTGAAGAGGGTTTGGAGAGAATCAAAAAGACCCTAAGGTTTTTCAAAATCCTTAGGGTCTAATTTGTGTTTGCAAACTGCGCTTAGGCGGCGGTTTCGCCCTTGGGTTTGATCGCCTGCACAGCTTCGGTGATTTTGGTTTTCTGCTCTTCGAGCACGACGGCGCCGCGTTGGCGGAGTTCTTCCACGCTGCTCTTGGCCTTGCCGGCCAATTCTTCAGCCTTAACTTTAACCTCGCCTGCGCGGTTCTCAACTTCGTGAGAAACGGTTTGAGCCGTCTCTGAGGCTTTGTCAGCCAGTTCGATGGCGCGGTCTTTGATGTAGACGCGAGTCTCTTCGCCGCTCTGCGGGGCGAGCAAGAGAGCTGCGGCAGCGCCGGTGAGGCCGCCAACGACAAAACCAATCAGGAAGGCACCAAATTCATCTCGATCAGCCATTTTGTTACTCCTTTCCTTGTCCTATGTGATTCCCGGGAAGATATCAGGGGAATTTATCTCCGGGTTGGCCGGATGACGTCGAAAAATTTTTTTAGCGCGGCGATCGTCTCGTTGAGACGAATAACCGGTTCGCTGAGGTTGTCGCTCAAGAAGGTAACCGTGCCTTTGAGCGTGTTCACAGTTTCATTCGTCGAGCGGATGATGGGGCGGATTTCGTTGTTGAGCAGGTTGATGAGCGTGGCAAGCTGCACCACCAGCACCACCAGGACCACGCCGATGACCAGCGATTCGAGCGCCATGAAGATAATGAAGACATCTCGAACACGGGCGGTGGTGTCGTTATCTGAACGGAGCAGCATCACCGTTCCGGTGATGATCAACCCGACCACAACGACCAGACCAATGATCAAGCCGATGGGAAGGCCGGATTTGGTAGGAGCCTTGACCGGCTCGACACCGGGTTCAGGCAGGGCGGGTGTGGTTGGCGGGTTGTCTTCCATAGATTCTCCGATACTCAAGGTTCTGCGTCGTCGCGCCGATTAAGATTATAACAGAAGTCAACCCCAGAATACAATTATCACCCGATTTAGTAAAGATATTTGTGGGGGCGGGCGCCCCGGCCCCTACCCGATCATTTGTAATGAGCTAGGGCGATTGCATTATGGAATTTTGTACTACCTTTGCCTTAAAGTTGTCGTTGCGAGGAGGCTCCGCGACGAAGCAATCTCCCTTTACATCCCCAGGAAGGCAAATATCACAACAACGCATAGATGGGGATTGCTTCGTTGCCTCCGCAAAGCCTGCGGCAACTCGCAATGACATGGTTCGTTTAGCTTTTTTCTTCGAAAATGGCAATCGTCAGACATATAGTGCAATCGCTAGTAATGAGCCAGATGCCGGATGAAAATTGTTTGCATCTTTTCCTGGTTCGTGTTAAACTTTCCTGTTGCCATGTTGAAGGTGAATTCTCTCCTAATGATCTTCTGGCTGCTGGCTGGCTGGGTCCGGCCTCAAGCCCAAGCCGCGGCGGTTATCACTGCGCCGCTGGCGGGCGAAGCGCTGCTCGGGCAGGTGCTCATCACCGGCACGGCAGCCGGAGAGGGTTTCCAGCGCTACGAGGTGTCTTTTGCTTATCAAAACTCCCTGGCGGAAACCTGGTTTTTGATCTCGCAATCTGACCAGGCTGTGACCGAAGGCCTGCTGGCCACCTGGGATACATCGACGATTACCGACGGGAAGTACCGCCTGCGGCTGGTTGTCTTCTTCGAAGATGGGCGCTCTGAAACGGCGCTGCTGGTCAATATGCGCGTGCGCAATTACACCGCCATCGAGACGAGCACGCCCCGCCCGCCTGCCACAGCCGAACCCGGCGCGGCAGCAACCACGCAGCCCGTTGCCGGAGATTACATCCCCGGCGAAGCAACTCCCACCGCGCTGCCGGGCAATCCGGCGGCAGTGAACACCGACCGCCTGGTGAACGGGTTGATGTGGGGCGGGTTGATCGCTCTGGGATTGTTCATCATCTTAGGCGTGTATGTAGGCTTGCGCGGACTGTTCCACAGGGGGTAGATGGAAATGCTGGCCCGTATCTTTAAACCTTCCGGCGCGGAAGAGAGCGGCGCGCCTTTTCTGGTGGTTGGTCTGGGCAACCCGGGGCGCGAGTACCGGGAAACCCGTCACAACATCGGTTTTATGCTGGTGGATCAGATGTGCAAGGAGCTGGGCGTGACGATTGGCAAGGTGCAGGCTAAGGCCTTGATTGCCGTGGACAGGCATGCCGGGCATCGCGTGATTCTGGCCAAGCCGCAGACCTTCATGAACCTCTCGGGACAATCGGTGAGCGGGCTGATGCGTTTTTATAAAGTGCCTGTCGAGAATATCATCGTCGCCCATGACGACCTGGACCTGCCGTTGGGAACGCTGCGCATTCGCGGCGGGGGCGGCTCGGCGGGGCAGAAGGGCGTGGCCTCGACCATTGAGCAGTTGGGCACGCAGAACTTTGCCCGGCTGCGCCTGGGGATCGGCCGCCCGCCGGGACAGATGGATGCGGCGGCTTACGTGTTGCAAAACTTTCACGCCAAGGAAAAAGAGGTGTTGACCCTGGTCCTCGACCGGGCGGCCCGCGCCTGCCTGACCTTTATGGAGTCAGGATTAGACACGGCCATGAACCAGTACAACGGTGCTTTGCCAGAAGACGCTCCCACAAAGTGATGGGAGAAAAGGGGTAACCCGTGCTGGATGAAATCCGTTCGTTAAAACCGTATCAGGCTTTAGTAGAAGATTTGCGCGCGGGCGTGCCGCTGACCGGGCAGGCGCTGCCGCGGGCGGCGCGGCTGCCGGTGGCCGAGGCTTTGCGCCGCGATTTGAACCGCCCGGTGCTGGTGCTGACCGACCGGGCCGACCACGCTTTGCTGATGACCGACGAGTTGAGCTTTTGGAGCAACGGCGCGCCGCGCATGTACTTCCCTGAGCCGAACCCGTTGTTCTACGAGCAGGCTGCCTGGGGCACCGCCACGCGGCGTGACCGGTTGCAGGTGCTGACCCTCCTGGCAACGTATCATATTCCAGGTGCAATCAAGCCTGAGCAGCCACCCATCATCGTGGCTTCGGTGCGGGCGATCATGACGCGCACCCTGCCGCGCAGGGACTTCCTCAAGTCCAGCCGCACGATCAAGGTGGGGCAGGTGATTGCCCCCGAGAC
>JAEXTI010000331.1 GCA_023406965.1 Chloroflexota bacterium | reverse complement strand
GGGCAGGGGTGGCGGCGCAGGCAGTCTGGATGAGCAGGAGTAGCAAGGTCAGGGCGGGTAGAATGCGGCGCATGAGGGATACCTCCGGAGTGGATGGTTCGATTGTAGCATGGTTCGAATAATTGCATTTTTTCACCATAGCGAACACCATGATAACCTTCACATTTCCAGCAGTGTTGGAGTACAATCAACCTATCTCGCTTGTTCAATCTTGGAAGTCTTCTCAAAAGGTGCACAATGACAAATAAATACCAGAATTTCGATGTGGCAATTTACTGCCGGGCGCAGGAAGTGGCGAAGATGAAAGACCTGGAATGGCTGCGCCAGAGCTTTGAGTTGATTTCGAGCGGAGTGAAGGTGAGCAAGGTTTATTTGGAAACTCACCGGGATTGGTTCGTGGCCGATGAGGAAGCCGTGTTGGGGGCCAAGCGTTTCTTTGAGGAGCGCGGCATTCAGACGGCTGGGGGAATCACGATTACCGTTAATGAACCGAACCGCTTCCAGACGTATTGCTACACCAACCCAGAGCACCGCGCCAAATTAAAAGACCTGGCGGCATACACGGCGCGCATGTTCGACGAGTTGATTCTGGACGATTTTTTCTTCACCAACTGCAAGTGCGAGTCTTGTATTCAAGCCAAAGGCAGCCGCAGTTGGACGCGCTTCCGGCTGGACGTGATGACGGAAGCTGCCAGCGAGTTGATCATCAAACCCGCCAAGGCTGCCAACCCTAAGGTCAAGGTGGTGATCAAATACCCGAA
Source organism: Chloroflexota bacterium (assembly GCA_023406965.1). The sequence continues at coordinate 4,240 of JAEXTI010000331.1, read as the reverse complement.
CTGGTATGAGCATTTCCAGGGGTTGGGTTTTGACCTGGAACGCGGACCGGCCCTGTTCGATGGCATTTATACCGGTACGGAGACGCGCGACGCGGTGATCGGTAACCAGCATTTACAGCCCTATCACGGCTATTCGATCATGCGCTACTTTGAAAATATCAAGCCGGGCGGCAACGGCGGCGGCTGGGTGGACCCGTTTGCCTCGCTCACCCCGGATCGCTACGCGGAGCAGTTGTGGATGACCCTGTTTTCTAAGACGCGCGAGATCACTTTGTTCGACTTCCGCTCGGTCATCAGCCCGTTTATGCAGCCACAGCGTGGCGCGTGGCAGGGGCAGGGCACCAGTTTTGATTATGACTCGGCATTGGCTGAGGCCAAACAGCCCGACGGCAGTTTGCGAAAAGAAGCCATTTTCCCGTTGACCGCAGGTGCTGCCTTTGAATCGGTGGACCGCTTCCTGGGCGAGTTGGGACAACCGGTGGGGGTTCCGGTGTACAAGCCCTACCACTCTCACAGCGAGGATTTTTTGCTCAGCTACCTGGGGATGTTGGGCATTCCGGTGGACGTGCGCCCGGACTTTCCCGGGGATGCGCCGGTGGTGATTTTGACCGAGGCGTCAAAATTTGACCAGGGGATTGTGGAGAAAATCGAGCACCATGTGCGCAAGGGTAATGCGGTGGTAATCACCTCGGGGCTGTTGCGCGCGCTGCAAGATCGCGGCATTCGCCATGTGGCGGAGCTGGAAGTTTCGGATCGCAGAACCACGACCAACAAATTCCTGATTGGCTGGAGCGGGATTTTTGAGGGTGAGAAGCCGGTGACGGTGCCGCAAGTGACCTACTTCACCAATGATTCCTGGGAAGAAATTTCCTGCATGGGTGGGGTGACGGGCTGCCCGCTGCTGCATTCAGCTACCTACGGGAAGGGTGTGTTGTACGTGCTGGCTGTTCCCGATAATTTTGGCGACCTGTACCATTTGCCGGAAGGTGTGCTGAGCAAGATGAAAGAGTTTTTGGCAGCCAAACTGCCTGCCCGCCTGGAAGCGCCCGCGCAGGTGGCGCTGTTCTTGTATGACAACGACACGCTGATCGTCGAGTCTTTCCTGGATGAGGGCGTGGAGGCGCAGTTGGTGATCGACGCAGGGCGCAAGGGGCTGCGCGACATCCTGACCGGCGAGGAGATTGCCGGGGAGGAAAGGGTGACGTACTTTGGGAAGAAAACCGGCGTGCAGGCCTGCCCGGTGACGGTCAAACCGCATTCCTTCCGGGTATTCAAATTGTTGTAAGGGTATACCTTTCCAAAAACAAACGAGCCCTGCGATGCAGGGTTCGTTTGTTTTTGGATAAGTTACTTGTCGTCGTGTGTTTAGCGATTGGAGACCATCAGGGTCTCGATATCTTCTTGCAAGGACTGCAAATCTTCTTCGTGTTCGACCTCCTGCTGGAGGATGGTGAGAACGATGTTGTAAGTGACCGGGTCGGCATCCCGCACCAGTTTGAGCAGGGATTGGTACACCTCGATGGCACATTGCTCACCCTTGATGTTTTGCTCGAGGATGATCTTGACGAAGGGATTCTCGGGGGCGTCGTAGCCGCAGTGGGTGTGCTTGTACCAATCCTCGGGGGTCAGCAGGGGCGTACCGCCGAGCTGGATGATGCGCAGGGCCAGCATGTCGGCGTGGGCCAGTTCTTCGTTGGCGTGCAGCAGCAGTTCGGCAGCCACGGCATCTTTCATGGGGCCTTTGACCACTTTAGCCCCCAGCCAGTACTGGTAGTAGGCCAGCCACTCATCGGCAAAGGCCCGGTTGAGCAGGTTGAGCAGTTCATCTACATCCATTCCTACAATTGAACGTCCTTTGGTTCCCATATACTTTACTCCTTGGTATGTGATTTATGACTATCTTGACGATGTCACTGTAAAACGTTATGACCTTCGATCTCGAGGAGTGCCCCCACCCTACCCTCCCCCGGCGTCTACGTTTCTCAATCACTCAGGTACTTTGCCGGGGGAGGGTAAGAATTCTGCAAAAGTGAGGGGCTTTCAGCCCCTCACTTTTGCGATATCTTCTCCCCGCCCTTGAACCAAATTATGACAAGTTTTTTGCCAGCGGGGTGGGGGTGCGGCTATGAGCTCAAAATTTTAAAGTGACATTGTCAAACTATTCAGCCAGAGGCGAGGGAACTTTCCCCGCTCTCTGTGCAGATACTATTATTTTATACTCAAACGAATCTAGTGGGCTCACGAACCTAGAATTTCGCGGTTGATACGGTTCTTTGCCAGGAAAATCTCCCGTTCTTGAGGGTCGGCAATGCGTTGGGCTTGCCGGTCAAGCGCCTGGCGGGCCATTTCTTCGTATTCAGCGGATTCTGGAATATTGTTGGCAGACAAGATGCGGGCATGGTTGAAGTAGATCTGTGGAGCCTCCTGCATTTCCTTCTGTTGGGTCATGCTTTCTAGTGCTTGAGTCGAGTCGGCCAGCGCATGGGCGGAGTCACCGGCCATCAGGCGAGCCTTGGCCAGGTAGGATAGGCTTTCGATGGTCTCGTTTTTGAGGCCCAGGCCGGCGCGGGATTGGTGCGCCAGGGAAAATAGTTCAACAGCCTCGGGCCAGTTGTGCCGCTCGAGGGCCAGCAGTCCCAGCCCGTGCAGGCAGTAGCTGAGTCCGCGGCTGTCCTTGATCTGCTCGCGGACTTCTTTGGAGCGATTCAGCCAGGTCTCGGCTTCGTTCAGGCGGCCTTCGTAAATCAAGGCCAGACCGATCAGGTACAGATTGAAGCCCTGACCCATGCGGTCGCCGATGCGCGTTTTCATCTCCAGGCCGTGCTGCAACTTTTCGATGGCCTGGGCATAATCCCCCAGGCCGAGCAGGACGCGGGCCAGGTTGGTGACATGAATGCCGGTTTGGAACATGTCCTGGCGGGTTTCGGCCAGATCCAGCGCGTGGGAGTGCAGGCGGGCGGCGGCGCTGAAATCGCCTTGCATGAAGTGGATCATGCCCAGGTACATGGTGCTCCAGGCTTCGCCCTCGCCGTCTGCAATCTGCTTGCGCAAGGCCACGGCCTGCTCGAGGAGCGGCTGGGCCTCGGCGTAGTTTCCGCGGAAGTATTCCAGGATGCCCAGCGTGTTGAGCGCGTCGGCTTGCCCGTCAATGTCATTCAGGCCGGTCTTGATGGTCAGCGCTTCGTTCGCGGTGGTTTTGGCCTCTTCATAGCGGCCCATCGATTGGTACAGGTCGGCCAGTTCGTTGAGGGCGTCGCCGGTGCGGAAGGCATCGGCGTGGGCCTGGGCGGATTCGAGCATGGCATTCAGGTCTGCCAGGCGGGCATCCTGCTTGCCGGTCAGCCCGTATATGCGCTGGCGACGGGCAAGGGTGTCAAAGCGCTGCTGCCAGGCGTTTTCGTCTTTGTCCAGCAAGCCCAGTAGCTCGGTATAGTATTGGATGGCGGTGGCATTGGCAAATCCGGCCTGGGCGCGTTTGGCGGCCAATTCCAGGTAGCGGGCGGCCTTCCCGCGGTGGTCACTCAAGCGGAAATGATAGGCCAGCAACTCGCATTCCTGGGCCTGGATTTCCTCAAAGGGGACGCCTTTTTGTTCTGCCTGGGCGGCAAAGATCGCTTCCAGGGTTTCGCCAACCCGGCGGTGTACCTGCTGGCGGCGCTGGACAAGCATGTTGTCGTAGGCGACCTCTTGCACCAGGGCATCGGGGAAGACGTAGGCGTCGGGGCGGGCCTGCTCGGGCAGGATCAGGTCGCTGCGCTCCAGTTGGGCCAGCCAATCGGCCAGTTCGGCGCTCTGAGTGGCCAGCTTGTCGAGGATTTCGACCTGGAAGCGCCGCCCGATGACCGCCGCCAGTTGCAGGGCCTGGCGAACATCCTCGCTGAGACGGTCCATGCGGGCAATGATGGCTCCTTGAAGGGTGCCGGGCACCGTGATGGAGGCCATTTTGTCGGTCACCTGCCAGGTGTCAGCGTCTGCCTTGATGACCGCGCCTTCGGCGATGAGCGAGCGGACCACCTCTTCGATGTAGAAGGGGTTCCCGGCGCACTTGCCGTGGATCTCATCGCGAACCGTATCGGTCAGCAGCGCTCCGGGCAGGAGTTGATCGAGCAATTCTTCACTCTGGGGGCGCGTGAGCGGGGAGATGTTGATTTCGGTGTGGCGGCGGGGGTAATTATTATCGATGAAGTCATGGATGCGCCAACTACCCTTGTCACGCGTTGGACGGTAGAGGAAGCACAGC
>JAEXTI010000295.1 GCA_023406965.1 Chloroflexota bacterium | reverse complement strand
AATCAGGTCATCCGCCTGCTGGCCCAGGACGGCCAGTGGAGCGCCGCCCAGGCCCGCTACGCCATGCTGCGCCGCTACCTGGCGGATCAAATGGGTTTGGAGCCTTCCGCCGAAACCGCCGCCCTTTTTGAGCAGGTGCGCCAGGCCGCGGCCGCCCGCCGCCCCCTGCCTCCAGCCGGTCTGCCCCCATCCCACAACCTGCGCCTGCCCAACACGCCTTTTTTAGGGCGCGCCGCCGAGCAGTTGCAGCTTGCCGAACTGCTGGCCGACTCCGCCACCCGGCTGATCACCTTGTTGGGCGCGGGGGGCATGGGCAAAACCCGCCTCGCTCTTCAGGTAGGCTATGCGCAAATCGGCCTCTTCCCCGACGGCGTGTGGTTTGTGCCCCTCCTCGAAAGCGGCCTGGTCACAGCCATCGCTGACGCGCTCCAATTCACCTTCGCCGGGCCCGAAGAGCCTCACACCCAGTTATTCAACTTTCTCTCCGGCAAATGCGCCCTGGTCATCCTGGACAGTTTCGAGCATATCCAAAGTGAGGCCGCCTTGCTAGCCGAACTGCTCGAGGCAGCACCCAGCCTGACTCTGCTGGTCACCTCGCGTTTGCGCCTTGATTTACACAGCGAAATTGTCTTCGCCGTAGACGGGCTAGAAATTCCCCCCGGTCCCGCCGAACTGCAAGCAGATCCCGAGCTTTACAGCGCCCCCGCCCTGTTCCTATCCCGGGCGCGCCGCCTGCGCCGCGAGCTGGCCTTCACCAGCGCCGATGCACCCGCCCTGCTAGAAATCTGTCGCCTGCTCGATGGCATGCCCCTGGGCCTGGAGTTGGCCGCCGCCACCGCCTGGAGCCGCTCGCTGCCCGAGATCGCCGCCCAAACCCGCGCCAGCCTCGACTCGCTGACCGCCGGTTTCCCCGATCTGCCCGCCCGCCACCGCAGTCTGCGCGCGGTGTTTGACCAATCCTGGGCACTGCTCAGCCCGGACCTGCAAACCTGCCTGGCCCGCCTGTCGGTGTTCCCCGCCGGTTTTCTGCCTGCCGCCGCCCAGGATGTGGCGAGGTGCAGCCCGCAATGCATCCCCGCCCTGCTCGATCGCTCCCTCCTGCGCCAAAACGCTGACGGGCGCCTGCAAATCCCCGAACCCATCCAGCCCTATGCAGCCGGAAAATTACCCGAGGTTGACTCCCAACCGGCGGAGGTGTTTTCCGCCCACGCCGCCCATTACACCGGGTTGCTGGCCAGTCAAAACGATTCGCTAACCGGCGCAGAAATGCGCGCAGCGCTGGCTGTGCTTCTGCCCGAGATGGAAAACATTCGTCAGGCCTGGCTGTGGGCCATTGAACATGCCCGCCCCGACCTGCTCGATCAGGCCCTTCAGCCCCTCCACCAGCTCCTCTACACCCGCAGCGCTTTCCAGGAAGCCGTCCGCATGCTGGAAAGCGCCCTGGCCCGCCCACTAGCCGCTCCCCTGGCTACCCGCCTGAAAAATCGCCTGGGGGTCTATTACCTGCGCCTGGGCCGCCACGATGATGCCCAGCAGGTTTTGCAAGAAGGCCTGCACGGTTCGCGCGAACTTGATCTTCCCTGTGAGACCATCCTGGCGCTCAGCCACCTGGCCAACCTGCATCACAAGCACGGCGAAGCCGCCCAAGCCATGCGCCTGTCTGAAGAGTTATTGGCGCTGTCCCAATCCATCGATCACCTCGAAGGCCAGCGCAGCGCCTATTATCTCCTATCTCAAATCTACTACAACCGCGGCGACCTACCCCAAACTACCCAGGCCATGAACGCCTTGCTGGAAATCGCCCGCCGCATCGGCAACCCCCTGGGCATTCTCACCGCGCTCAATGTGATGGGCGATACCTACTGCAACCAGGAGCAGTATCCCGAAGCGTTGCGCATTTACGAAGAATGCCTGGAAATTTCACGCTCGCTGGGCAGCCGTTTCCACATTGCCATGCAGCTCAATAACCTGGGCGTAGTGCATCACATGACCGAGAATTTTACCGAAGCCTCTCAGTATTACCTGGAGAGCCTGGAGATATGCCGCGACACCGGCGACCTGGAAGGAGAAAGCGTGGCCCTGTGCAATCTGGGCGAAGTGACCACCCTCACCGCCGATTACCCCGCCGCGCAGCGCTACTACGCCGAGGCGCTGGAAATTGGGCGCCGCATCGAAAACACCTGGACCATCGCCGTGGCGCACAACAACCTGGGCGAAACCCTGCGCCGCATGAACGAACTGCCCGCGGCCTGGAGCAACTTGATTCAAGGACTGCGCATTGGCTGGGACAGCGAAGCCCTCACCCAGGTGATGGAAGCGCTGGCTGGGCTGGGAACAATTCTCATCCAAACCGGCGTGCTGCCCCTGGGCAGGCAAGTCCTGGTCACCGTCCGCGACCATGCGATCAGCGAGCCAAAGGATCGCGCCCTGGCAACCGCCGGGTTGGAAGGCCTTTCCGGCTCGCCCGAGCCTCCCCCGCCGCTGGATGATTTGGTGGCTCGCCTGCTGGCCCTGTCGAAAATTCCAACTCGCTAAGCATCAATTATTCTCGCGCGCCAGCGCAATCACCTGGCGGTGCTGCGCCGCCACCCGCGCCGGAAGCGCATCGAGCGCAAACCAGCCCGCCTCCAGCACCTCCCACGAGTCCGCGTGAAGATCGCCCCCGTCGGCCAGGGCCGTAAAGTAAGCCTCCACGCGCAGCTTGTATCCGCTGAGAACGTATAACAGGCGCGCATCCCGAAGGGTGACACCTGTTTCTTCCTTCACCTCACGGGCAAAACCCGCGTTCCAGGTTTCGCCGCGCTTCACAATCCCGCCCGGCAAGCTCCACTCGTCCTTATCGCCCAGGCGCGCCCGTACCAGCAGCACCCGTCCGGCTTGGTCAAACACCGTGCCATGCACATCCACAAAGAACTTGGCATTGAACAGCCAGATCAAATACCACAGGTACGTGCCGTTGATCCTATGCCAGACAGCCGCGAAAACAGAGGCGAGTTTGTTCCGCATGAAAGCGCAGCGCTAAGCCCCCAGGGTGGGCGTCTCCGTCGGGGTTTCCGTTGGGGTAGGCGTCTCGGTTGGCGTGGGCGTGATCGTCGGTGTCTGAGTGGGTGTGGGCGTCTGCGTTGGCGTGGGCGTGTGCGTCGGTGTGGGGGTCGGCGTAGCCGTCGGCGTCGGCACCTGCAAGTTCAACCGCAAGCGCTTCTCGGCATGACGGTCCTGCGTGCTCTCCATGTAAATGCGCAGGGTGATCTCCCCGGCGGGAATATCTTTCAAATCCCAGCTATAGATGCGGTCGGGCGAGCGCACAGGTTGGTCCACGCCTTCCAACAGCGTCTTCCACTCGCCGGGATCGCTTCCCGCGCCCCATTCCAGACGGAACTTGCGAAAATCCGAGTTGGCATCCGCCACCGCATAGATATCCAGCGGGCTCGACGTAATCGTCTGCCCGTCGCTTAGCCCGGCAAAATACAGGTTGGGCCGCGAATCACTGCCGCGGCACTCGCGCTCGGGCACAAAAGTCAGCTTGTCGTCAAAACCGTTGCTTTGCGCCCAATTGCGCCCGTCGTCGGTCTCGCGGATCCACTTCACCGCCATCGAATCGGTCACGTTGATCGCAAACAGCTCGTCGGTAAAGCCTGTGCATTCCGCCGAAGCCGTCAGGCCCGTCCAGGTATCGATGGACACCTTCTTCCAAAGATCTTCCGTTTTCGGCAGCGGCAGTTGATTGGCGGCAAAAATCTCCGAACGCTGCGAGGGGCACCATTCGGAAGGCTCCGTGCCTGACACCGAGCACACCACCCGGTCCACAATTCCCGCCGGGCGGGAGAAGGACGAAGGATTGCCGCCGGTCAAGTTTTGAATAGCCCCTTGCATAAAGGTGGCCCAAATCGGCGCAGCCCCGGTCAAACCGGACACATTCTGCATCGGGGTGTAATCGGCGTTGCCCACCCACACCCCCACCGCCAGGTCGGGGGTGTAACCCATGGTCCAGTTATCCCGGTAATCATTGGTGGTACCGGTCTTGGCAGCCGCGGCGAAGGGCAGGTTGAGCACCGAATTTGGCCCAAAGGCCGGCCGGCGGGCTTCATTATCCGACAGAATGGAGGTGATCAGGTAGGC
>JAEXTI010000247.1 GCA_023406965.1 Chloroflexota bacterium | reverse complement strand
GATCAACTGCGCGACCTGGTGCGCCTGCGCCGGGATTAGGGAGGAGAGAGCCAATGCCTCGCCGAAAACGAAAAACTATTTACGAACCTTATAGCCAGCCCGAACACTACCATCCCCCCATCCGCACGGCCAAGGGTATTAAAGCCCGCAGCCAGCACGGCGATTTTGCCCGCAACTGGTGGGCTGAGCGCTGGATCAAGGCGATGGAAGAACTGGTGGATCCGCGCCGCCTGGGCCGCGGCAAGAACTACGCCCGCCAGGGCCAGGTGCTGTCCATCGATGAGCGCAACGGCGGCGTGGAAGCGCGCGTGCAAGGCTCGGTGCCCAAGCCGTACCGCGTAGTGCTCAAGGTGCGCTGGCTGGATAATGCCGCCTGGGATAAGGTCATCGATGTGCTCTCCAGCGAAGCGCTTTACGCGGCTCAACTGCTGGCGGGTGAAATGCCCGAGCGCATCCAGGATGCCTTTGCCGCCGCCGGAACCAGCCTGTTTCCTGCTGTCAAAGGCGACCTGTATACCGACTGTTCCTGCCCCGATTGGGCCAACCCCTGCAAGCATGTCGCTGCCACGCACTTCATCCTGGCCGAGCGGTTCGATGAAGACCCCTTCCTGTTGTTCCGCCTGCGCGGCCGCACCCAGGAGCAAATCGTCACCGCCATGCGCCTGCGCCGCGGCGGCTCTGCCGAGCCGGTTGCCGAGGAGGAGGAAGAACCCGTGGTGGTGCCCAGTGGCCCCGAGCCTCTGGACCCCAACCCCGAGGCCTTCTGGGCCATGCCCAAGCCCCTCGAGGATCTAGAAGTCTCGGTCAAGGCGCCCCTGGTCGAAATGCCCGCCCTGCGCCGCCTGGGCGACCCGATCTTCCTGGAAGGTGACTCGCTGCTCAAGATGATGACCCCGGTCTATCAGGAAGTGCGCCGCCAGCTTTTGTCTGAGCCGCCGCCCGAAGAGAATGGAAACGGGAATGGGAACGGAAAATAGTTGAAATTTATACGGCATTGCCGTATAATATATGAATTTTATTCATGAACCCAGAATCGGGAGATGTCGTGCCTGGTTCGGGTGGCGTGAGAAAATTGCGTTGGAAAATGGCCGGGAGAGGCAAAAGCGGTGGCGTGCGGGTCATCTACTTTTACAAAAAGCAGAATGATGAAATCTGGTTGTTGACAATCTACGCAAAAAACGAGATAGAAAACATTCACGCCCATATTCTGCGCCAGATTGCGAAGGAAATTGAAGATGTCTAAGCGTGACATTGCTCAAGAAATTTTGGATGGTATCCGCGAAGTGAAGGCTCATAAGTCGGGCGATCTCACTTTGCGTACTCGAACGTTGCGCGAACCATCCTCCCCACTGGATATTCGCCGCAAGCTCAAACTCTCACAGTCCGCTTTTGCAGGGATGATGGGCGTCAGTCTGCGAACGATTCAGGACTGGGAGCAGGGACGGCGCAAACCGAGCGGTCCAGCCGAAGCGCTGCTGCGGATTGCAGAACAGAAGCCTGAAGTGTTCATGGAACTTTCTTAGCCCATATCTCTCCGGTGTTACAATAACTCCATGACCTGGGACGTTGCCGGACACGAATGGGCTGAACAGCTTCTCCAGGCGCACATCCGCCGCGGCGAGGTGCGCCATGCTTACCTGTTCGTTGGCCCGCCCGGGGTTGGACGGCGCAGCCTGGCGCTGCGCTTTGCCCAGGCGCTCATCTGCCCCCAGCCCAAAGCCCCCGGCGAGCCCTGCCGTGAGTGCCGCGCGTGCAGCCAGATCGAGCGCATGCAGCACATTGACTTCAGCGTGGTGCAGGCCGAGCGCGAGGGCGGCACCCTTAAGGTGGAACAGGTGCGCGAACTGCAACAATCACTGATGCTCTCGCCTTATGAGGCTCCTTACCGCATGGCTTTATTGCTGCGCTTCCAGGAAGCCAACGCCAACGCTCAAAACGCCCTGCTCAAGACCCTGGAAGAAGCCCCTCGCAAGGTGGTGCTTTTGGTCACCGCCGACTCGCCCGAGTCGGTGCTGCCCACCATTGCTTCGCGCTGCGAGGTGCTGCGCCTGCGCCCGTTGGGCCTTGAGCGACTCTCCGCCGAACTGACTCAGCGTGGCCTGCCCGAAGATGAAGCCCGCACCCTGGCCCATCTCTCCGGTGGACGGGTGGGCGCCGCCCTGCGGCTGCGTGACGACTCCGACCTGCTGGATGCGCGCCGCGCCTGGGGTCAGGACATGTTCAAGCTGCTGGCCGACCCGCGCCGGGCGCGACTGGGTTATGCGGAATCCTTAGCGAAGGACAAAGAGCGCTTGCGCTTTGCGCTCCAATCCTGGCTGTCCCTGTGGCGCGACGCCATGCTCTCCGCTGCCGACCCCTACCTGCCCCTGACCAACCTGGAACACGAAACCGAGTTGCGCCGCCTGGGGGCCGCTGTGGGCGTCTCGGCGGCCCGCACACGCATCGCCGACCTGGAGCAGGGCCTCCTGCGACTGGATGCCAACGTCAACCCGCGCCTGCTGGCCGAGGTGCTGCTGCTGGATTGGCCAAAAATCAGCTATTAGCTATCAGCCATCAGCTTTCTGGCTAATAGCTGATAGCTTCTTCACCCAATCGCCCTTCTCAACGTTCTCGCCAGGGCCGCGAACTCGGGCGTGTAGCGCATGCCTTCTTCGCGGGGGCGGGACAGCTTCACGGGCAAATCCAGCACCACGCGCCCCGGGCGGCTGCTGAACACTACCACCCGGTCGGAGAGCAAAATGGCCTCGCTGATGGAGTGCGTCACCATCAGCACCGTGGTGCGGCTGGCCTGCCACAAGCGCAGCAGTTCTCCGGCCATTTTCTCGCGGGTCAGCGCGTCCAGCGCCCCAAAGGGCTCGTCCAGCAGGAGTAAATCGGGCTCCTGGATGAGCGAGCGGGCAATGGCCACCCGCTGGGCCATGCCCCCTGAAAGCTCGCGGGGCCAGTTCTTCTCAAACCCGTTCAGGCCCACCTGGTCGATCCAGCTTTGTGCTCGCGCCCGAGCCTCTGCCTCCGGCACGCCGTTCAGTTCCAGCGGCAGGGTGATGTTCTCGATCACTGTGCGCCAGGGCATCAGGTTGGCGTCTTGAAACACCAGGCTGATCTGCGGCAGTTTATCCCCCGCAAAGTGGATCTCGCCGGCGGTGGGCGTGAGCAGGCCCGCCAGCCCGCGCAGGAGGGTGCTCTTGCCGCTACCTGAAGGCCCCAGCAGGCTGACGAACTCTTGTGGATACAGCGCCAG
>JAEXTI010000235.1 GCA_023406965.1 Chloroflexota bacterium | reverse complement strand
CGAAGCGAATTTCCATGCCCAGCCGAGCCGCGCTGATTTCAGCGGTCTGCCGGGCGCGACAAAGCGGAGAAGCGTACAGCGCATCAAACGACACTCCCGCCGCAGCCAGCTTCTCGGCGGTACTGCGTGCTTGAGCCATCCCTGTCTCGTTCAAGGGGGTATCCACCTGGCCCTGGTACAGGCCTTGACGGTTCCATTCGGTTTCGCCGTGGCGCACCAACCACATTTCACATTGAAGTTCAGTCATGCCTGCTATTTTATCGTATCTACTCACACCAAAGGCGAAAAGGCCCGAATTTGAGGTACACGTACCTCAAATTCGGAAACTTCCCCAACGCTGTGAGCCAATACGCTTCATCACATCCCGGCATCCAGCGCAACCGGCTGGGCCGTTGGGAACACAGGCATGGCTTGCCCAGCCAGGTTTCGACCGATCGCCGCCGCAATCATACGCACCTGGGCCACCATCTCAGCAAAGCGCTCGGGCTTGAGACTTTGGGCGCCATCGGAAAGAGCCTGATCGGGGTTGGCATGCACCTCGATGATCAGCCCGTCCGCCCCGGCGGCGATTCCCGCCCGGGCCACCGCCGCCACGTACTGCCAGTTGCCCGTGCTGTGGCTGGGGTCCAGGAACACCGGCAGGTGGCTGTGCGCCTTGAGCACCGGGATGGCGTTGATGTCGGTGGTGTTGCGGGTGGCAGTTTCGTAGGTGCGGATGCCGCGCTCACATAGCATCACGCGCCGGTTACCGTGTGAAAGGATGTATTCCGCCGCCATGAGCAGTTCCTCGATGGTGGCGCTCATGCCGCGCTTGAGCAGCACCGGGCGCTGGCTGGCCCCCGCGGCGTGCAGCAAGGCAAAGTTCTGCATGTTGCGCGCGCCGATTTGCAAGATGTCGCAGTATTTGGCGACCAGGGGCGTCTGTTCGGGCGACATGACCTCGGTGACCACCGGCAACCCTGTGATTTCGCGAGCCTCGGCCAACAGCTCCAACCCGGCCTCGCCCATGCCCTGAAAAGCATAAGGCGAGGTGCGCGGCTTGAAGGCCCCGCCGCGCAGCACGTTGGCCCCGGCTTCCTTCACCGCCTGGGCAATCTCGAGCAACTGGCTGCGGCTTTCCACCGAACAGGGCCCGGCCATAATGACGATCTCATTGGAGCCCACTGTCAGCCCGCCCACGGGGAACTGGCTGTTTTCAGGGCAGAATTCCCGCGAAGCCAGCTTGTAGGGTCGGGAAATGGCCATGACCTGCTCTACGCCGGGCATGATCCTGAAGATATCATGACCCACTGGGCGAGCCTCGCCCACTGCGCCGATGATGACTCGCTCGCGACCTTCAATCAAGTGCGCGTTCAAACCACACTCTTCGATCCGGCTGACCACCCCGGTTATTTCTTGCTGGCTGGCGTCTCCACGCATAACGATGAGCATACTGTTTTCCTCCTGAAAAATAAAAAACTGCGGAGCCTTTGGCTTCCGCAGTCTGGGTACGAGTGGTTCTCTCTTTGCCCTTAAGCGCCGCCGCCGGCAACCGGTATCTGGGAGCCGTAAAAATAAAAGCCAAAAAACCAGTTATTCGCGGAACGAAGCATGGGGCAAAATCCTTTCAGAATGGTTTGCATTGTACTCTTTCAGGACGAAATGTCAAGAACGAATTTTAAACAACGCCTTGATGCGCGGAGCGATGGCATTATAGATGGGGCAGCGGTCGTAGATAGCCGTGAACATGACCACGGCTCCCGCTGCGATCAACCACCAGGTAGAGCCATTGATCAAGGCCAGGGCAATGATCACTGCGCCCATGCCCAGGCGCAGTACGCGCTCCCAGGTGGAGAGCGAAGGACGAGCCGGTTCACCTGCCAGCGCAGCCTCAAACAAGGCTTGCAAGCCCTGCAGCGACTGCGCGCCCGTCTTACGGAAGATTTCCTGTCCCTGGTGGAAGCCGATCAGGGTGGGAATGCCCGTCACACCCAGGGCCTGGGTCAGCGCCGGGGATTCGTCTGAGTTGATGCGCAGCAGATCCACTTTCCCCTCGTACTCTCGGGCGGCCTTCTCCAGGCTGGGCGCCATGACGCGGCAAGGCCCGCACCAGGGCACCCACAACTCCACGATCACCGGGCGCGGGCTGGCTTTGAGAGCTTCCAGGAGCTGCTCTTTTGTTGTCAGCTTGCCCGCCACATTAAGCCTTATTGGTGCGGAATTTGAACAGCATGTACAGCGGGCAAATGCCAAGAGCGCCGGTCAGCAAGGCGATGACACCCAGCACAGTGAACAGCACGCCCAACCCGCCGGTGACCACGCCGCCCAGGCTCAGGGCCAGCAAAACTGCGCCCAACACTACGCGAATCGCACGATCGACGTTCGACTCATTGATCCACTTGTTCATTGTTTATCTCCTCAAAATTCCTTCTAATCCGCCCGCGGGCGGTGATTATCGGTTGTGCATATTGGATGAGACTATGTAGAAAAGGTTACTTTTTGGGTGATTTTGCTTGATTCTGGAAAAGCTTTTTGATAGACTCCTTCTTGGTTTTACACACATTAACAAAGGAGTTCCATCCATGTTGTATTCCATCTTGCTCCCCGTGCATTCCTTCGTGCGCTGGCTGCTGGTCATCGCTGTCGTGGTGGCTGTGGCACGCGCCTTCATGGGCTGGTTTGGAAAGAAAGCTTTCACTGCCCTGGACAACAAAATCGGGCTGGCCTTCACCTCGCTGCTGGATCTTCAACTTCTGATCGGCCTGATCCTGTATGTCATCAGCCCCATCCTACAAACCGCCTTCCAAAACTTCGGCGGGGCCATGAGCAACACGCAAATGCGTTTCTTTGCCGTCGAGCACATCCTAATGATGGTCATTGCGGTCGTCCTGGCGCACGTGGGCCGGGCGTTGAGCAAAAAGGCCTCCACGGATGTGCTCAAGCACCGCCAGGCAGCCATCTGGTTTGGCCTGGCGCTGCTGGTCATGCTGCTGGCGATTCCCTGGCCTTTCAGCCCGGTTTCAAGACCCTGGATTCGCTTCTAATTGAAGCAACTTTCCAGCTAGAGGTGGAAGAAACGTAACTACTCTAGTTTACCGGGCTTCCGGATTCGAATCGCTCCCTTTGGGAGCGAAAAGAGGTTTTTGCGAGTTTTTAAAAAACGGTGGGATTTGAAAACACCCAATAA
>JAEXTI010000138.1 GCA_023406965.1 Chloroflexota bacterium | reverse complement strand
AAAGTTTTCCAGCGTCGCAGAGCCATCCTCGATTTTCTGGCCCACGAAAGCGACCCCGTGCAGATCACCTGGGTCTACGCCTCGGCGCCGGGCGCAACCTTTGCCGACCTGGAATACCTGGCCGATTTGGAATTAATCACCTTGAGCGAGAGCGAGATTTGGCGCGACCCGCTGGACGCCATCGAGGCTGCCGCGATCACCACCGAACCCCTGCCCCTCACCTCCGATCAGCAAGCCGCCTGGCGCGCCCTGCAACCTGCCGTCCACGCTGCCGCGGCTGGACGCGCCCCGCTGCCCCACATCCTTCACGGCGTGACCGGCTCAGGAAAGACCGAATTGTATCTTTACCTGGTGGCCGAAACGCTACGCGCCGGGCGGTCGGCCCTGGTGCTGGTCCCCGAAATTTCTCTCACCCCCCAAACGGCGCGCCGCTTTGCTGCCCGCTTCCCCGGACAGGTCGGCTTGATGCACTCGCGCTTATCCGAAGGCGAGCGCTACGACACCTGGCGGCGAGCCCGCGCCGGACAGTTGCCCATCATCGTCGGCCCGCGCTCAGCCCTCTTCGCCCCCCTGCCCAACCTGGGCCTCATCGTCCTGGATGAATTCCACGATCAGAGCTACTACCAGGACGAACTGCCCCCCGCTTATTCCACCGTGGAGACTGCCCTGGCTCTCTCGCGCCTCACCGGCAGCCTGCTGGTGATGGGCTCAGCTACCCCCGACGTGACCCTCTTGGCCCGCGCCCGCAAGCATAACTGGCCCGTGCTGCGCCTGCCCAACCGCGCCCCCGCCCACCGCCAGTACGTCACCCCTGGTGACGAAGACCCTACGCCGCCACCCTTGCCGCGCATCCAGGTCGTGGACATGCGCCAGGAGTTGAAAGCAGGCAACCGCTCCATCTTCAGCCGCGCCTTGCAGGCAGCCCTCCAGGAGACCCTGGCTGGCGAACAGCAAGCCATCCTCTTTCTCAACCGCCGCGGCTCCGCCACCTACGTCTTCTGCCGCGACTGCGGCAAGGCCATTCAATGCCCGCGCTGCGACCTGCCTCTCACTTACCACGCCGGGCAAGGCGGGCTGGTCTGCCACACCTGCAACTACCGCCGCCAGATGCCCCAGCGCTGCCCGGCCTGCCGCAGCACCCAGATCCGCCAGATGGGTCTGGGCACCGAGCGCGTGGAAGCCGAGGTGCAAGCCGCTTTTCCCCAGGCCAGGGTCATGCGCTGGGACGCCGAAACTGCCCAACGCAAGGATGCCCACGACCTATTGTTGACGCATTTCAGCAATCACCAGGCTGACATTCTGGTGGGTACGCAGATGATTGCCAAAGGTCTGGACCTGCCCCTGGTCACCCTGGTGGGAGTCATCCTGGCCGAAGTGGGACTGCAAATGCCCGATTTTCGCGCCGGCGAACGGGCCTTTCAACTGCTCACCCAGGTAGCCGGACGGGCCGGGCGTTCCCCTTTGGGCGGGCAGGCCATCTTCCAAACCTACCAGCCCGAGCATTACGCCATCCAGGCCGCCGCCCGCCAGGATTTTGAGGCTTTTCTGGGCCAGGAACTGGCTCACCGCCGCAATCTGCGCTTTCCGCCCTTCACCCGCCTGGCCCGCCTGGAACTGCGTGACAACAACGCCGCCCGCGCCGAGCAAGCCGCCCAGGCCATGGGCCGCCAGGTGCAGGAGTGGATTGCCGCCGCCGGCAGCGCCAACATCGAGATGATTGGCCCGGCGCCGTGCTTCTTTGGGCGGCAAAACAGTCTGTACCGCTGGCAGATCATCCTGCGCGCCGCCGACCCCGCCGCTCTGTTGCGCAACCGCGACCTGGGCAACTGGCTGGTTGAAATCGACCCGCCTAGCCTGTTGTAGAATCATGAGTGTAGGGAGAGGAAAGTAATTAAACCGTAACTACTCAAGCCGGTTGGAAGGCATCCTGATTTTGAGATTTGTGTGGGTGCCTCGATTGAAATCGAGAAAAGTGAGTGAAAATGGCACATATTTTGAGGATGATTGAGGTTTCCCCGCAGGTCCGATTGCCTTACGTTGAACAGGGAGACCAATCCGGCATTCCTGTTATTTTTCTGCACGGCTTTCTGGATTCATGGCAATCGTTTGCGCACGTGCTACCGCATCTACCCAATACCATCCACGCTTTCGCTTTGACGCAAAGAGGTCACGGCGATGCCAGCCGGCCTGTGGAAGGATATAGCATCGTTCATTTCGCTGAGGATCTTAAAGCATTCATGGTTGCAGCTCATCTTCCGGCAGCCGTCATTGTGGGGCACTCGCTGGGGAGTGCGGTCGCAACGCGCTTCGCAATCAACTATCCCGAGCTCACCCGCGGGCTCGTTCTTATTGGAGCCTCTCCTCATTTAACTGGCAGCCCAGAGACGCGGAAGTTCTGGGACTCAACTGTATCGAAGCTGTCAGACCCTGTCGACGTAGCCCTGGTGCGGCAAATGACCGAAGCAATGCTTGTTCAACCTGTACCCTCCGAGGTCCTGGATACCGCAGTGCTTGAGGGTATCAAGGTTCCAGCATTCGTATGGAAGGAATTGTTTGAAAATCGTTGGCGTGGAAAAGGTGACTTCTCGCAGGAGTTAGGTCATATTCAAGCGCCCACGTTGATTGTGTGGGGCGATCAGGATTCTCGTTATCCTAGAATGGACCAGGAAACGCTTGTCAAGGCAATACCGGGCGCGCAGTTCATCGCCTATCACGGCGCAGGGCATCTACTTCATTGGGAGGAGCCTGAACGATTTGCGTCTGATCTTGTGGATTTCATCGAAGAAATCACCAACTGAGAATCGTGGACGATACTTCAGCAAGTTATATCGGAAGAAATCCCTTCGTTTTTTCTCACTTGCTCGATTTATGATTTTCGTCGCAGCGTGGGTTAAGTTAAGAAAAGTGAAGGGCGAAATACCCTTCACTTTTCCAAATTCCTATCCTCTTTCAACCCAGCAGTCCCGAACCTGTATCGGTTGTAGTGGGCAGGATGGGGGTTGGAATTACACCCGTCAGAGTACGAGGGTTTACCCCTCGCCTAATAGTCGATTTTCTTTAAGAAATCTCGCAGAGCCTGCATGAAAGTAGCAAAGCTATCAAAGCGGATCAGATGACCCACATCAGAAATGTGAACCAGATTTATATCGGGCTTCAGTTGGAGGGCCTTGGCAGCCGACTCTGGCGTCACAATGGCCCCCAACTCTGGGTTGGCAGTGAAGACCAGCATGGGCAGCTTGATCTGGGGCAAGGTATCCAACCAGCTTGAGCTATCCCGGCGGATTCGGGCCGACATGGTCTCGGCGACCATGGGGTCGAGCTGCTTTTTGGCCTCGCACATCGGGCGCACCAGTTCTTCCGGCCAGGTGGGATGCTCACGGCGATATTCCACCAGCAAATCATCCAGGTTCCGGCCGGGCAAAGTGCGGGCCCACTTCACAATCGGGTTTTCGCCGGCCTGGTCGGCAGGTTGCTCCGGCCACGACTCCCGGAAGGGCGGGTCTTCCAGCACCAGCGCGCGCGCCAGTTCCGGAAAGCGCACACCAATATGGTAAGTGATCCCCGCGCCCATCGAATGACCACACACCACCGGGCGATCCAAACCCAGCGCGCCGATCAGCTCGGCCACGTCGGCGGGCATATCGACAGCTTCATCTGCCCGAATGCGCTCCGAAAGGCCATGCCCGCGCATATCTGGCATGATCACATCGTAATCGGCCTCAAGCTCGCGCGCCACAGGCGTCCAGCACAGGCCGTTATCAGAGAAACCATGCACCAACACAATTGGGCGTTTGTCCCCATGTCCGGTGCGGGTATAGTGGATTTTCACGCCGTTGACTACAATGTCAGTTTGTGTCCAATGGGAATACATACAAGGCTCCTTTCGATGCGATGGATAAGTTTGCGCCAAATTCTACGCCAAGATTTCAACCCTTTCCGAATATTGTTGGGGGTACATTGATTGTACCTTTTTTTGAAAAAATATCTCTCGGGTGTTTGCTTAAAATTGCCATATTGAAAGCAAGCAACAAATCTCCAAAGAACCCGGAATCAACATAGAGAATTCCGCTCCGGTTTCTGCTATAATACGATTATCGTAACTGCTCAGATGGTGGCGAAAGTTCCTGAATTTGAGGTATGTGTGGGGTTCTTCGCACCCCACACATACCTCAAATTCAGACCTCTTCCACCTCTGGCTGAGTAGATGATTACCTTTCTACAGGATTACAGGCTTATGCGGCGCGAAGTACTTACCTGGAACGACGTTGACAAACTCATCGATCATCTGATACCCCAATTTGAAACAGAATTTGACGCGATGATCGTCATCACACACGGCGGGATTGTTCCAGGTGGTATTTTAGCAGAAGCCTTAAAAATTAACGATCTGTTCATTGCCTCGGTCGATTTTCCCAATGAATTGGAAAGCGAAAAACAGCGCGAAAAGAACCGCCTGCTAGCCTGGCCACAATTCTTACAGTTCCCCGAAGACAACCTGGTGCGCGGGCGGCGCATGTTGGTCGTGGATGACGTGTGGGGCTCCGGGCGCACCATGACTGCCGTAAAAAACCGCATTACCGGCGCGGCGGGCATCGCCTACACCACCGTCCTGCATTTCAATCCTTACCGCAGCCTGTTCGGTACGCTCCGCCCCGATTATTTTGCCGCCACCACCGACGCCCACATCGTCTATCCCTGGGAGATCAAACGCGGCCCCGAAGCCGTTCTCTTGCGCGATTTCTAACCCGGAGGCATCCATGTCATCCAAACAAATCCCCGAGTCCATCGAAAACCGTTGGGACATTCTTTACCGCGACTACCCGGAGATCTATGATCGTTTCGGGCGCGTGCCCAAGACTCCCACCGTCGTGGAAGCCCTGCACCAGCACTTTCCCCTCACCGGCAAGACCGTCGCCGATGTGGGCGCGGGCAGCGGCCTTTCGACCTTAGACCTGGCGCGCTTTGCCGCCCAGGTGATTGGCATTGAGCCGGAAGCCGCCATGCGTGAGCTGGCCCTGCAAGCCGCCCAAGAGCAAAACCTGCCCAACGTCACCTTCGTGGAGGGCAGCGCCGAAGCCATGCCCCTGCCGGATGCTTCCGTGGACGCCGTGGTCGGCGTGACCCTGGCCAGCCTGTACAACAAAGACAACATCCTGGCTTTCGATCGTGAAGCCGTACGCGTGGTTCGCCCCGGCGGGCAGATCCTGTTGGTCGATATCGCCTCGGGCTGGTACGGCGGAGAACTGGCCCCGGTGATCCGGGATAAGCCCGACGAGGACCCCTACGAGATTCTTCACGATCAGACCCTGCGCGCCTGCGGCTACGAGCACGTCGATTTCTTCACCGATCAGGATTACGGCACGCTGGACAACATCATCCAAACTTACGGCTTTATCTTTGGCCATAAGGCCATTCAGTATCTGCGCGAACACCAAAAGGCCACCATCCGCTGGAAGTTTTGCATTCACTTCAAAACGGTGGCATAGACTTGGACAAAGATCAGGAAAATTTCCTGAGTTACTGGTTTTCCGGCTACGCCAACGGCCTTGAGCAAATGGATGAATCCGCCCAGGATACGCTTTTGCGTGCCTGCGGCCTGGCTTGTGGCCAGTCGTATACCTTCCAGGTCTTTGCAGAAGCCTATGCCCGCAGCGCCAACCTGGATGAATTCCTGCTTGAGCTGGGCCAGGTGTTCCCCCCATCCAGGTACGAGCGTGTCGCCGAGAACAAAATCAAGGTGAACATTGCGCAGTGCGGCTGCGACCTGATCCGCTTGGGCTGGGTCAAATCGCCCATCCAGTGCAAATGCTCGGTCTACAATTTGCAGCAGAATTTTGCCCACGCCCTGCAAAAACCCGTCCAGGTCAGGCTGCTCTCTTCCATCCTGGGCGGCGCAGATGCTTGCGAGTTTGAGGTCACTCTCTCTTCGTAGCGCGGGTTTCCTACCCGCGGCTTGCCCCACCACAGAGGGTTCGGAAACCGACCCCCTACGCATTTACCTCAACGTAACCTGAGGTCACCCGGCACGTTTGCGTCGCGTGAGAACACCTACTGCCAGGAGGACCGCGCTCAACAGCGCCATACCGGAAATACCCCAGAAGACCGGGGGCTGCTTTTCAAAGAACGATGGTACAACCGTCGCTGTGGGGCTGGGAACCACCCGCGTGGGCGTGCGGCTGGGGGTAGCCGCGGGCGTCACGGGCGTGGGGGTGGAGGTGGCGGTGGCCGGCGCAGGAGTGGACGTGATCGTGGCCGGCGGGGTCACTTGCAGCAGCAGCTTCTGGTCAAGATATAGGATCGAAGAATTATTCAAGCCGTTCCAGCCCATCAAATCGATCAGGTTAATTTTGTACAGATCGGCGATCCAGGATAACGTCTCCCCGCTTTGCACAACGTGGTAATACTTGCCGTCGCTGGCGGGGGTCAGTTTTTCAACCGGGGTGAGCGGGCGCGGCGTGGGAGTGGGAGTAACATTGCCCGCGGAAATGATCAGCTTCTGGTCGATTTGCAGCGGCCAATCCATCTGCCAGCCGTTCAATGTGAGTATGGTATCCATCGGCACATTGTAAGCTTGAGCGATGGTGGTCAGCGTCTGGTAGGACCGCACGGTATGCACGATCTTCCCGGCGGCATCGGGCGTGCTCACCTGGACCATGCCCACCGGTGTGGGCGTGGCATAGCCTTCAGTGCTGGCGCTGGGAATGAACAGTCGCTGACCCACTTGCAGCTTATCGTTGCGCGAAATATTATTCCAGGTTTCTAAGTCCTGGATGGTGATCTTGTATGCAACGGCGATGGCCCACAGGGATTGTCCGGTCAGCACCTCGTGAAAAATCTTGCCGTCTGCATCTGGCTCGGCCGCCTTCACCGGGATGATCAGCCCGCCGGTAGCGCCCGTGCCTCCACCGCCCGGGTTGGTCGTCGTGCCGCCACCAGGGGAGGTGTAAGCCCCGCAGGCTTTCTCGGATGTATAGGCGGCCTGCAGCACGTAGTAGGTCATGCCGTTGGCTGCCTTCGCCACGCCTGCCCCCACGTGGCAGTAGGCCGGGTTGACCGCCGGGATCATGTGCGACTCATCGGCCCAGGCCAGCATGATCAGGTCGATGGTGAAGCTGCTGCCCACCGCAAAGTTTTCGGTGGCCCACACGGTCATACCCGCTCCATATCCCGCGGCGGCAACACGCCCGCGCACATCCCCGATGTGCCAGGACATCTGGTTGGCGGCCATGATCTCGGCTGTGCCCTGCGCCACCGCATTGATGATCGGGTCTTCAATTAACGCGGGTAACCCGTAGGAAACGCGCAAGGAGTTCATGGCAATGATCAGGTCGTAAGCGGTGACCGATGATTGCGCCGGTTCGACAAGAGGTTGGGCTGCGCGCGCGCTGGTGAAAGGCGTCAGAGACACAGCCAACAGCGCCAGCAACAGCAAACCGTGAAAGAGCTTTTTAAGTGTCACATGCATATTATAACGGCCCAATAGGTGGATTCGTCAATGACTGACTCACACACCCAACACGCGCCGGTAGGCCTCCACCATCGGCTCGAGGCCAAACAGCGCTTCTGCCCGCGCCCGGGCCCCCGCGCGCAGTTCCGCCTGTCGCGCCAAAATGTCGTCCGCAGCCCGCGCCAGGCCATCCAGATCGGGCGGGTCCAACTTCCAATCGTCGCCGCCCCAGGGTGTCACGCGTCCCGCGCTCGGCGGGACCATCTCGGCCATCGAGCCGGTATCCAAGGCCAGCACCGGCAGCCCGCAGGCCAATCCCTCGATCACCGAGTTGGGGCAGGCAGCGTGGATTTCTACCGCAAAGAGCATGTGGCTGGCCCGCGCCAGACCCGGAACCTGCTCGCGCCCCACCACGCCCAGCCATTTCACCAGTCCGGGGTCGCTGGCCTCGTAGCGCTCGATATAGCTTTGGGGCACATCCCCCGCCACCCACACCTCCGCGGGCCGCTCGCGCAACCGCCGGGCCAGCCCGACGATGTTTTCCAACTCGTTCTCGTGGGCCCGGTCCAGGTGCCCTTCCACCACCAGCACCCGCGC
>JAEXTI010000131.1 GCA_023406965.1 Chloroflexota bacterium | reverse complement strand
ATATCAACCATTGATATATCACCTATGGAGATATTGCAACAAATTAACCCACGGTGGAGGAAGCCGGAACTTTCCCAACTCTCTGAGTAGATACAAGCTATTTACCTATGGCTCCCCAACCTTATCTGACCGAAGCGACTTTCTACATCCTGCTTAGCCTGAATTCCGGCCCGGCTCACGGCTACGCGCTACTCAAAAGCGTCCAGCAATTGAGTGGAGGGGCGGTCAAGCTCTCGACCAGCACCCTCTACACAGCCCTGGGTCGCCTGCTAGATCAAAAACTTATCGAGCGCGTGGCCAACCCGGAAGCGGAAACGAGTAACCGCCCGCGCAAAGCCTACCGCCTGACCGGAGCGGGCAGCCTGGCGTTGGCGGCAGAAGAACAGCGGATGCAGCGCATGTTGGCGGCGGCCCGCCTGCTGGCAGGAACGAGCCACCCATGAACGCCGCAAGCCGCCTGTGCGAATGGTATGGGCGCCTGCTGAGACTTTTCCCGGCTCACTACCGCGAGACCTACACCGAAGAACGCCTGGCGGTTTTCGAACTGGCTGCCGCAGATGCTGCCATGAGCGGTCGAACCACATTCCTGTTCTTTGCCTTGCGCGAACTGGCCGACTTGCCTGGCGCTGTGCTGATCGAACATCTGCGCGAGAGGAGGTGGCTGATGATTGCATCACTGCGTACGCTGCTTGTCGAAGAACCCGACCGCTGGGGGAACGCCCTGCTGGCCGGGCTGCCTCACATTCTATTTGCGCTGGTTAACTTTCTCCCCAACCTGCTGCGCATCGATCCACTCAACCCATCCCCTGTCCTGGTGGTTTGGTACAACTGGATGACCCGCTTCCCCCTCACCCATTGGGTCCTCAACCTCACCGCCCCCGACAGCTATTGGATGCCCACGCGGGTCTTTTTCCAGACCGGGCAATGGCTGTTTGGGTTTCTGGTGATTTTGATGATCCTTGCCGGATGGATTGACCACTGGCCGCGCTGGTCTGCCAGTTGGGTGGGCTACGGGTTGATTGTCTTGCTCACCTCGTTGATTTCTATGTTTCCGCAGGACGCCGAGTCATTCGTCTCTATCCTGGTTTGGTTCATCCTGGCGGTTATCGTCTACATCTGGATGACTCGCCGCAGTCCGCTGATGGGCTTGATGGCTTTGCTACCCTTCTATCCCATGTTCTTCTGGCTGCTGGCTGCGGATGGAATCATCGGATTCATCCCTGAAACGGCAGGCTACCTGACCGCCGCGGCGTTAATGACCCTGGCTGTGGCAGCCTTTGCCCGCGCGGGCAGCTTCAAGCTGGCTCTGCTCTTGCTGGCAGCGCTGATCCTGGTGGCGGGCGGCGCGTTTGCCTACATGACGGTGTACCTGAGTAACATGCCCATACCCTCAACACCTACCCCCGGCCCGGTGATTGCTTCCACCCTGGGCGGGTATCTCACGCTCCTACTCATCGGCTTGCCGGTGTGGGGCGTTATCCTTTGGAGGGCGCACAAGAGGCGAAAAGCTTAGGGCAAGGCAACTGGGCATTCTCGCAAAACCTGCCTGGCCTGCCGGTTTGGCGGGTCTGCCGGGTGGGCAAACAACCCTTGCCCGCCAGGAAATTTTCCAGACATCCTCGCCCGGCCCGACTTAAAGACCCGCCGCTACGAGGAAGGAACCATTCCAGGCTTGTATTCTACCGGGAACACTGCTATATTTCTCTCAGACATCCCCGGAGAACGCTTTATTATGAATGACCAGCCGCCGCGCCGAGCCCGGCGCAGCCTGCCCGACCTGTCTACCCTATACGACACACCGGAAGAGGCGCAGCCCGCTTCATCCGAGCCTGTGAAGGGCGAAACCTCCGAGGAAACGCCCGCACCGCCCACGCGGGGGCGTGTCCGGCGCAGCCTGCCCGATATCTCTACGCTCTATGATGAGCCGGAGGAGGCAAAAACCGCTCCTGCCGAGCCCACTACCGGCGCCCCCGGCGTGGAAACTCCCCCTCCTGAAGCTCCCGTTCCGCGCCCGCAAGGCCGGGCCCGGCGCGGTTTGCCGGATATCTCCAAACTCTACGACTCCGTCGAACCGCAGAGCGCTGCCCAACCTGAGATTCACCCCAGCTCGCCGGTTGTGCCCCTGCCTGGCACGCAACCTTCCGCCGAGGACGCGGATTCCGCGCCTCTTCGCTTGCCCCCTGAATTACAAGAATACCTGTCTCCTGATCTGTGGCGCAAGCTGACCGGCGGCACGCCGCGCAGCGGGGTGCTGCTCAACGCCCTGGAGCGGCTGCGCTCGCTGCTGTTCACCCTTTCCACTTACCTGCCCGGCGACCTGGTGCAGGAAAAGATGAACCGCCCCGTGCCCGGCCTGGTCAGCGGTAAAGTGCTCAAGGGTTGCCTGATGTTCACCGACGTGAGCGGCTTCACCGCCCTATCTGAGCGGCTGGCGGGGTTGGGCTCGGAAGGCGCCGAGCGCCTGACCGGGTTGATCAACCGTTACTTCGCCGCCATGATCGAGATCCTGTCCTGGTCGGGCGGCACGTTGCTCAAGTTTGCCGGCGATGCCACCCTGGTGTACTTCCCCGAGCAGGAAGACGGCGCGCACACCCTTTGGGCAGCCCGTTGCGGCCGGCGAATGTTGCGCGCCATCGGCGAGTTTTCCAACATCCCCACCCCTCTGGGGCCGGTCTCGCTGAGCATGAAGGTCGGCCTGGCGGCAGGGACCTTCCTGGCCGCCAGCATCGGCTCACCGAAGCGCATGGAATATGCACTGCTAGGCCAGGCCGTGACCCATACCATGCAAGCCGAGGGCAGCACCACCGCTGCCGGGCAGATCGTGGTTAACCCCGAGGCGGCCGAGCTGCTGCGTTCCGCCTACGAGTTGACCCAGCTTAAATCAGGTTTCTATCTGCTTAAAGAAGGCCCCGACACGGACCTGGACAGCTTTGAAATTCGCCCAGAAAAACGGCGCGCGCGCGGCGCCATGCCCTGGAGCGCCAGCCCGCAGGCCATCGCCGTGCAGATCGACGTGGCTCTGCGCCAGATTCAAGCCCTGACCCCCTATCTGGCCGCCGAGCTGGTGGACCGCATTGTGGCCCACGCTGAACGACGCCAGGCCCCCAGCGAATACCGCCCCACCACGGTCATGTTCTGCAATTTCACCGGGCCTGAAGCGCTGCTGGAGGCCTGGGGCGAGGCAGGAGCGTCGCGCGTCACCGGCCTGCTCAGCGCTTACTTCACCGACATCAACAACGTCATCACCCGCTTTGGCGGCATTGTCAGCCGCATTGACCCCTACAGCAAGGGCACCAAATTGCTGGCCCTCTTCGGGGCGCCCGTGGCCCATGAAGATGACCCTCAACGTGCCGTCAGTGCGGCCCTGGCTATGAATGCCGAGCTGCAACTGCTCAACCAGCGTATGGCCCAAAAGTTGGCCCGCCACCTGCCCCCGGGCAGCCCTCCTGCGCTCATTGAGCACCGCATCGGCATCACCCTCGGCGAGACCTTTGCCGGACAGGCCGGTTCTTCCACCCGCCGCGAATACACCGTGATGGGAGACGAGGTCAATTTAGCTGCGCGCCTGATGAGCGCCGCCCGCATGGGCCAGGTGCTGATCAGCGAACGGGTGCTGGACAGTTGCGGCGAGTACTTTGTGGCCCGCCCGCTTCCCGCCGTTCGGCTGAAGGGCAAGAGCAAAGCGGTGAACATCTGGCAGGTGGACGGCCCCCGCGACGACACCCTGCTGGCGCGAATCGCCGCCCGCGGCCCATTAATTGGCCGGCAGGGCGAACTGGAACAGGCTCGCCAGGCGCTGCAACGCGCCATGCAGGGACAAGGCGGGCTGCTGGCTCTGCGCGGTCCCGCCGGAATGGGCAAGTCGCATCTTGCCGATACGCTCTTAGACGAGGCCATGCGTCAGGGCTGTCAAGTTCTGGCTTATCAGTGCCGGTCGTACCAGTCTCAGAGCATCGATGCTTGCTGGAGCGGGTTGGTGCGCTCGCTGGCGGGAATCACCTCCATCGACCATCCCCTCATCCAAAAGGACAAGTTGGAGCGGATCTCCGCCCAATACCATCTGCGCGCCGATGCCACCACTGCCCTGATCGACCTGCTGGACTTGCGCTTGGCCGAGCTGCCCGCCGAACATGAAATCATTCCCACCGCGGAGAGCGGCGAGGAAAGCCTGTTTGATTTGGTCAAGCAGAAGAAGGCCAGCCGCCGCGCCAGCAGCCTGGAACTATTCAGCCAGTTGGGCGAGGTGGAAAGCGGCCTGTTTGAAGAAGGACGCAGCCTCTCGGAGCGTGAAGTTCGCCGCCGCCGCCGCGCCCTGGCTGCCCTTCTTGGCGCAACAGCCGCTGCCACACCCACTGTGGTGTTCTTTGAAGACGCCCACTGGATGGATCCCTCCTCGCACAAGCTCCTTTTGGCCTTAAGCGAAGAGCTTTCCAACCAGCCGTTGCTCTTTCTAACGGCCTCCCGCCCCCATGAAGACCAGCCCGAACCGCCCGAAACCATCACGCTCAAGCCCTTCAATGCCACCGACACCACCAGCGCCGTGGCGGCCATCCTGGTAGGAGGGCTGGGTGAGATCATTCATGAGCAGAGCGGGGGCAACCCGCTGTTTGTCGAACAGATCAGCCGCTGGATTCAGCGCAACTACAAGATCAGCGTAGACGAGCTAAAAACCGTCTTACAGTCCTCGAATATTCTGCAATCCCTGGTGCTGAGCAGCGTGGAAAGCCTGCCCGAAGGCCAGCGCCAGGTGGCGCGCATCGCCTCGATCATCGGCCCCGAGTTCCGCCGCAGCGAGGTGGAAGCGCTTCTGCCGGAAAGCATCGACCCGGTCACGCTCAGTACGCATTTGCGCGGATTGACCCAGGCGCGCATGGTGCAGTTGACCGAAGCAGGCGTGGACCCGCGTTACACCTTCGCCCAATCGCTGGTGCATGACGTGCTCTATACCAGCCTGCCCTTTGAGCAGCGCCGCGAGCTGCACGGACGCCTGGCTAGCTACCTGGCCAACCGCCCCGGGCGGAGGCGCGAACTGCGCAACAAGATCGCTGCCTTCCTCGACGAAGGCCAAATCGCCAATCCGATCCACGAGGCGGAAATCCTGGCGCAGCACTACGAACGCTCGGAGCAGTGGCTGCCCGCCGCGCAGCAGTTTGGCGAGGCCGCCGGGCTGCTCAACAGGCAGGGCGAGCGTTCCCGTGCCGAAGCGCTTTATGCGCGCGGCCTGACGCTGTTGGAGCGCTGTCCGTCCGAAACGGGTGCTGTCGAAATACCGTTGATGAAGGCTGCCTTTCACATCCACCTCGGCGACGCCGCAGTGCGCCGCGAAAACCTGGCTGCCGGGGCCGCTGCTTACGAGTCTGCCGCCGCGGCCCTCGCCAACCTGCCCGAACCCGCCCCTCTCAAGTTGGCTCTGCGGCTTGCTGCCCGCCTGGTGATTCTGCTGCCCGGGCAGGGCAAGGCCGCCCAGGCCCACACGGTGCTGGCTCAACTGCGCGCCGAACACCCCGAAGCCGAGGGCTGGGCCGTTCACGCCATCCAGGCCTGGTTGGATGTCCGCACACAGCGCGACCCTGGCCAGTCGATCAGCGCGGCTCGGGCGCTGCTGCCCGATCCCGAATCCAATCCAGGGCGGCGCGCGCTGGCCTTGCTGAACGAATTGAGCGGTAATTATGCCGAAGCCGTGGAGTTGTATCTGTCGCTGGGGCAGGAGGGCAGCGCCGCCCTGACGCGCGTCCGCCTGGGTGACCGGCTGGCCACCGGCGGGCAGCCCGCCGAAGCCGCCGCGCAGTACGAGCTGGCAGCCGAAACATGGAAGGATGCGCCCTGCGGGTTGGCTCTGGCCGGGTATCGCCAGGCTGAGTTGGCCTGGCAGGCCGGGGACAAATCCGCCGCCGTGACCCAACTGGAAGAAGCCCTCGCCGCTCTGGCAAAAGCCTCCCCTGTTTTACAAACAGAACCCCGCGCCGTTATCCAAAAGGCTCTGGCCAGGCGGCGCCTCGGCCCCTGGGAGGCATGGCAGTGGCAACCTTTTGAAGACCTGCTGCGCGTGCGCCTGCTGTTCCCTATCTTCACCGAATAAGGAGTCATTCATGGACCTCGCCGATCTGCTCAAGAAAAATGCGATTTTTAACGAACTGCCGGAAGATACCATCAAAGAATTGAGCGCAGCGCTGCAAACGCGCAAGATCCAGGCTGGAGAGGTGCTGTTCAAGCTGGGCGATCCCGGCGCCGAGATGATTGTGGTGCAGGAAGGACGGATTGCTATCTACATGCCAGGAGAGCGTCCTGAGGCAGGGCAGGGCATTCGCGTGTTCCAGCCGGGAGACATGTTCGGCGAGATGGCCCTCATCGACCGGATGCCACGCTCGACCAGCGCCCGCGCCGAAAGCGACGCGGTGATCCTCACCCTTGACAGCGACTCCTTTGACCGGCTGGTGCGCTTTCAACCGCAAGCTAACGCCGCTTTGATGAAAGCACTCACCGACCGCATCCGCTACACCACCAACTTCATAGGCGAGATGCGCGGTTGGGTGCAGCGCATGGGCGAGGGCAAGTATCAGGACGTGCAGCCCGCTGGAGCGTACGCCGACACCTCGCTGGCGGCCCTGGCCGCCGACTTTGTGCGCATGGCCGCCCAGGTGCGCGAGCGCGAGGAGACTTTGCAGCGCGAGGTGGCCCAACTGCGCATCCAGATTGACGAGAACAAACGCCGCCAGGAAGTGGCCCAAATTACCCAAAGTGATTACTACCGCAGCCTGAAAGATAAGCTCAAGGCTTTGCGTGAAGCCGACGACGAGGATTAAACTCGACCCTTTTTGCAACCTCGATCCGACTAATTAGAAAAGGGATTGTAAGTCAGATTGGTAATAATTTCGTTATAATTTTATTTGTTTTCGATTTGTCGGATAGAGGTATTATGAAATCATTTTCCATGGTCAAGGGGATTGTCCCCATCATTCTGCTGCTGGCGGCCTTGTTGCTGGCGGGCTGCGCTGCCCCAGATGGACAGTCCACGCCGGGCACATCCATCTTTAATGGTGAAAATCTGGCCGGCGCGGCGGGCGGGCAAGAAACCCTGGTGGCCGAGGAATTGGGCACCCTGCCCGCCTCCGAACAACCCGCCACAGCCCTGCCCCCCGAAGGCAGCACAGCCACCCCGCCACCCGCGCCTGTCCCCACCCAGGATAGCAGCGCTGCCCTACCCGGCGGGAGTATTGCTGGCATCTTCCAGCAGGGTGGAACCAGCGAGGTCGCGCTGTTAGAAGCCGCAAACGGCAGTACCTCCACCCTCACCTCCGACGGCATGGAGAAGAACAACCCGGTCTGGTCGGCGGACGGGGGCAGAATCGCCTTTGCCGCCAACCTCAACGGCGACTGGGACGTATATGTAGTCAATGCCGATGGCAGCAACCTTCTGCGCCTGAGCGATTCGCCGTCCAAAGATTGGTGGCCCTCCTGGTCACCGGACGGGCAGTGGATCACTTTTGAATCTTTCCGCGACGGCAACTTTGAAATCTACCGCGTGCCCTCTGCCGGGGGTGAGCTGGTCCGCCTGACAGAGAACTCCGCGGGCGACACGCACCCGGTGTGGTCGCCGGATGGCAGCCGGGTTGCTTTCGTGTCCAATCGCGACGGCAGTTCCGACATCTACCTGATGGATGCCAACGGCGGATCTGTGCAGCGCCTGACCGATTCCCCGGCCCCCGATGCCAGCCCGAGCTGGTCGCACGACGGGCAGTGGCTGGCTTTCACCTCATGGCGGGATGGCAACGCCGAGATTTACCGGATGCGCGCCGACGGCAGCGAGCAGACACGCCTGACGGTCAGCGGTGCCAAAGAGGATTATCCGCTCTGGTCGCCAGACGACAGCCGCCTGGTTTTCCTCAGCGGCGAGGGCGGACAGGAAGATGTTGTACTGATGGATTCTGCCGGCGGCGAGCCGCGCAACCTGACCAACTCGCCCGGATATGACGGCGCGCCTTCCTGGTCGCCGGATGGGCAGTTCCTGGCCTTCCAGACCAACCGCGAGGGCATGGACCAGATCTATGTGATGAACCTGGACGGCGAGATTGTTCTGGTTCTTACCCCTGATGGTCAGGCCGCCGTTGAGCCGGTGTGGAGACCCTAAATCAAACACCCTAAGGGTCGAAGAAGACCCTTAGGGTGCAGCCAAGCCAACAATCTAAGACCTGACAGGTTTTAAAAACCTGTCAGGTCTATTGTTTTAGTACAAGTTGAAGGTTAATTCCTCAGTGGGTTTCGTTCCCCAATACGTGGGGTTGGGCCAGAGTTGCAGCGTTCCCTGCGTCCAGGCATGCACCGTGTACGCTCCGCTGGACACAGCCTCACTCCCCTGCCCGCCGTAAGCGCCCGCTGCCAGTGCATCTGGGCTGAGGATGGCAAAGGCCGGGTCGGCCAGATAGGTGAGTAAATCCGGCTCGGGGCGGGTAAGGTGGATTAAGACAGTGAGTGTATCCACCTGTTGAACACCATCCACCAGAGATTTGGCGCGGCCATCGGCATCTTTCTCACCCAAAAAGCCGCCAAAGGTGCGTTCCCAGGCCGCGTATTCACCATCGCCGCGCAGGGGGTCTTGCGGGTCGAGCCAACGGTTGAAGTTTGCCACCACCTCATCGGCAGTGATGAGGGTTCCATCGTTAAAGACCGCATCACTGCGCAGTTTGAAGATGTAATCTAACTGGTCGTCCGAAATCACCCAGGATTCGGCCAGGGCGGGCTCCAGCCCGCCAACCCCTAGGCTTACCAACCCAGAATACAGCAGCGCACAGATTTTGAGCGAGTCTGCATCTTCAGTAATGGCCGGGTCCAGGGTGATGGCTGCGCTAATGCCGTAAGGGTCCGCGGTGGGGGGCACGGCGGTGGCCGTGGGGGGGGGCG
>JAEXTI010000110.1 GCA_023406965.1 Chloroflexota bacterium | reverse complement strand
GGAAGAAGTAATCCAGGTCGACACCGTTGGGGATGACCCGCACACGAGAGGAAAAATCAAGACCCTCGGCCATTTCCAGGAAAGCCTGCCGGTCAACTGGCGAGGTGACGGCGATTGGGTTGAACTGTTCTAGCAGAATGCGCTCGTAGCGCTCGGTGCGGCGTAATTCCTGGGCGCGTAAGAAGCGTCGCAGCGCAGAAGTATCCTGGCGAACGGCCTGGCGGAAGAGATGCGAAATATTATCGACACTGTCCCACAGAATGGCCGGGCGGAAGGCTGACCACTTCTTGTGTAGCTCCAGGCCGTACTGCGCGCCACGCAAATGCTCGATGTGGATGACATCGAAACGGCCCGTCTTCCACAGTTCTGCCGCCCGGCGGGCCAGTTTGGGCTGCCAGCAATACAAGGCTTGCAGGGGGGTGCGGGTGGGCAGGGCCAGCAGGCAGTTGGCGTAGGAAGCGATCTTAGGCAGGTTGAACAGCTCGACCTGAATGCCTTCGCGCTTCAGTTCTTCGACGGCGTCACCATCGGCGAGCGGCGACCCTACGGTGAGCAGGCGCACCTCATGCCCGGCCAAAACCAGGTGACGCATGAACTGATACGGGCGCACGCGCACCAGGTCGGGCACGTAGGGCACAATGGCGAGGATTTTCATTGCGCAGCTCCCAAATGGGGCCAGAATTTTTGCGCCAGGCGGGTCAGGCTGTAAGCCGCCACGGGCAGCAGCACGGCGTCGACGGGTAAACGGTAGCGCACCAGCGTCCAGGTGAGGATGTGGATGCCGGCATAGACCACCAGGAACAGCACCAGGAGGGTCTCGCGGCGGGCCAGCCAGTCGGCGAATTTCATCTTATTCGGCCACAGAACCATGATGACGCCAGCCAGCATGAAGGGCATGGCTACACCAAAACTGATCACGCGGGTGATGTTGCTAATCAATCCGGAATCGGCAGAGGGCCAGAACATGAAGTAGTGCGGGATGCGCGAAAGGGAGAGAAGCACGTAACGACCGGGGTCGGCGGTGATGAATTCCAGGCCGCGCTGCATGAGGGCTGAATCGAGGGCAGCTTCGTCCAGTTCGACCAGCTCCTGAGGAAGCAGTTCGCCGTAGGTCGGCATATCGGGGGTGAGGATGGGCACGAATTGGGTACCGTAGATGGGATGGTTGCCCCAGTAGAACACATACCCAGCATTTGTGTTGAGCAGCACAAAGCGGTGGAAACGGGCGTAGTTATAGGCGGTGAAGGGCAGGATCATGGCGGCAACCACCACGCCGGACAAGACCAGACTCACCAGGGTCTTGCCAAAACCTTTCTTGCGGGCGGCCCACAGGATCCACAGGAATAAGAACGGAACGAATAAAACGAATAGCTGGCGCAGAAGGGCCACCACCCCCAAACCCAGGCCGAACAAGAGGGCCAGCCCGCGCTTCTCGGGGGTTTCAACCAGTTCAAAAGCCAGCTTAAAGACCCACAAGATGGCGGTGATGTAAAACATCTCGGTCATCAAGGCCCCGCCGTAGTAGATGAAGTAGCCGTATACGGCGATCCAGGCAGCGGCTACCAGCCCTACTCCGGGCGAAAAAACCTTCTTACCTAATTGGTACACCAGTAAGGGCTGGAGGATACCCACAATGAGAGCCTGGATCAGGCGAGCGACCAGAGGCTGGATGCCAAACAGACCGTAAACGCCGACCAGATAGAAGGTGTACAGGAAGCTCCAATGGGCGGTGGGCATGCCCGCCTTGGTCACCGGCCACCAGTTTTCGCCAAAGGAAAAGCCGTGCCCCTGCAACACACGGATGGCAAGGTTGTGGTAGGAAATCTGATCGGACGTGCCGGGCAGTTCTACCACCTCACTACCCATGTAGATGGCCGCGCCGATGCGCAGCAGCACCGACACCACGATGATGAGAACCAGCATTTTGCGATGATTATGGAACATGGCAGGGATTTTCATACAC
Source organism: Chloroflexota bacterium (assembly GCA_023406965.1). Next base: position 1,912 of record JAEXTI010000110.1, on the reverse strand, counting down.
ACAACTCCATCATTGATTAGATTGGCCGTGCTGGGTGCGCACCCATTGCCCGGGGCCTTTGCCGAAGCGCATTTGCAAGGCCAGCAGCGAGCGCCAGACCATGAACAGCGGGCCGCTCAAAATGACCAGGTAGGCTTTGAGGGGGGCCTTTTCCAGGGCCAGCCCGCCCAACGGGTAGAGGAACAAGACCAGGATGAGGACACCCCAGGCGATGAGCGCGGGCACGGGGAAAACCACTCGCCCGGCCGCCCAGTTGACCAGCAGTTGAATGACCAGCCAGGCCGCGGCGAACAGGCTGAGGCTGGAGAACGAGGGCGCAGTGGCCTGCAGGACGCCATCCAGCAGGGCCGTGGAACGCTTTTGGAGGGCCGCATTGAACAGGCGAGCGGCGTTGCCGCGGTTGGCTTCCTGGGTACCCTTCAGCCAGCGCATGCGCTGGGCGCGAGCCTGCCCCCAGGTGAGGGGGGCTTCGCCGTAGCCCTTGGCGGCGGGTTCGTAGGCAATGCGCGTGCCTTCCATAAGCAGATTTTGGCGCAACTGGTAATCCTCGGTGAGACCCTGGCCCCAGCCCAGGCGGCGCAGAACATCGGCCTGGAAGGCGATCGAGTCGCCCATGTGCTTGGCCGACCAGCCCAGGTTCACCCGCCCCAGATTCTGGTAGCGGTTATCAATGAGGAACATGGCCCAGGTGAGGGCGGGGAACCAACCCTGGTGAGGGTTGACGATAATGTGCTGGCCCTGGACCACTTTGGCCCCATCGGCAAAGCGGGCGTCCATCACCCGCAGGAAGGGCGCATCCACCAGGGTGTCGGCGTCAAAGATAACCACCGCATCCACCTGCGGGTCCTGGAGGATTTGCTCAAACAGCCACAGCAAGGCCCCGCCCTTGCCCGAGCGCAGGCCCTCGTTGCGCTCAAAAACCAGCGCCCCGGCTTCGCGGGCGCGCTGCGCGGTCTGGTCGCTGCAGTGATCGGCGACGATGCAGACCTTGAACAGGTCCTGGGGATAATCCAGGCTCATCAAGCGCTGGACGGTGGCGGCGATGACCGCTTCCTCATCGTGGGCGGGAATGGCCAGGGCAAAGCGGGTGCGGGGCGCGCGCCCTTCCAGGCTGAGCTTGCGTGCAGGGCGAATGGAAGCCAGGGCCAGCAAGAGCCAGTAGGCCAGGGGAAGCAGGAAAAGGGCCAGTAAGATCCAGGTCAAAACCGCCATGTGGTCTCGCTTTCGGTAACTACTCAGCCAGAGGAACAAGGCCCACACTCTGAGCAGTTACCATTTTCGTTTTATCCGTGATACTGCTGCGCGGAGGGCTGCCCCTCCAGCGCGGAAAAGGCCAGGATGGCATCGGCAAAGAATTTAGCCGCCCAGTTGGGGTATTTCAAGCGCTCGTAGCCGCCATAGACGGGGAAGGAGCCGCTGATGCCGCCGCGCACGCCCAGGCTGCCGGAGGTAACGTCCTGGCAACGCTTGACGAAATCGAGGGCGCGGCGCGCGGCGATTTTGAAGCGCTCCTCGCCCGTGTCACGGTACAGGAGCAGCCACAGGCGGCTCATTTGGACGTTGCCAGTCAGGCAGGACCAGCTTGCCGGACGCGACCAGCCCGGGCCGTAGGTGCCCGCCAGGCTGCCGTCGGGGCGCTGGCGCGTGAGCATGGCTTCGGCGGCCAGACGCCCGGCCTGCGTATAGCGCGGCTTATCCAGGAGCGTGCCACACTCGTACAAGCCTTCGGCGGTGTAGGCCAGGGTGTGGGTGTAGGGATCACGACCTTCCCAAAAACTACACCGTTCAAACCAGCCGTCCGATTGCTGCATGGAACAGGCCCAATCCAGGTTTTTGCGGGCCGCATCGCGCAAACGCTCGTCCGGCTGGAGGGCGTCCAGTTCCAGCAAGGCCCAGGCCACGCGGGTATCGA
>JAEXTI010000549.1 GCA_023406965.1 Chloroflexota bacterium | reverse complement strand
CCAGCGGGCGCTCTTTAGCGAAGCGCTCTTGAATCAGGCGCAGCACAGGCATCTCGCGCTGAGCCCAATCGATGCGCAGTCGCCCGCCTTCGGCCAGCTTTGAATCTTTGATATCAAACTTAGACATACAATTTCCTCCTAGAGAATACAACTGGCGGAAGCTAATTACGCCGCCAGAATGTTTAGTTTACCACCATCGTCGAAATGTTGCCGGAATCGGGCCACAAACTCGACCGGGGTGTAGGCATGTTCCTGCGGGCCGCGCGTCTCCAGGCAGTAAGCTGCCGCCAGCGCGCCGACCTTGCCACACAGGTCCCAATCCAATCCCAGCAAGTAAGCGCGCACAAAGCCGCCGCGGAAAGCATCCCCCACGCCGGTGGGGTCGAGGATCTCTTTAGGCGGGACGACCGGCACGCGGTGCTCCTTGCCGTCCGCATAAATCACCGCGCCTTCGCCACCCAGCGTCACCACGGTGAAGCCGGTGCTCTCAATGATCTGAGTCGCGGTCATCCCGGTGTGTTTTTGCAGCAGCTCAAACTCATACTTGTTGACAAACAAGCTGTGCGCGCCTTCCACGCCGTGGCGCAGTTCCTCGCCGCTCACCCGCACCACCTGCTGGCTGGGATCATACAGGTAACGAATGCCCAGCGCCTTGCATTCGGTAACATACTGGTCCATGGCCTTGGGGTCGTTGGGGGAGATGATCACCAGGTCGGGCTTGGCAGTCAGGCTGCGCAGCGAAGCCCGCGAAGCATACGCCATTGCCCCTGCATAGAAGCTGCAAATCTGGTTATTATCCTGGTCCGTGTTGGCGAAGAACGAAGCCGTGAATGCCTCGGGAATCACTACCGTCAGCGAAGTATCCACCCCGTGGCTCTCTAGCCAAGCGCGGTACTCGGTGAAATCGGGGCCAACCGTAGCAACCAGCTTGGGTTTCTCGCCCAACAAGGCCAGGGTGAAGGCAATGTTGGGGCCTGTGCCGCCCCGCTGGCGCACCATGGTGTCCACCAGGAAAGACAGGCTGATGTTCTCCAGACGGTCGGGAAGGATGTGCTCCTTGAAACGCCCTGGAAAGGACATCAAATAATCATACGCAACAGATCCGGTGACAATGACACTCACGACAACCTCACAATCCCCGCAATACGCGCGGGAGATGGGAACCAAAGGGCGGATACACCACCCCTTTCTCGGTCACAATAGCCGTTAATAGCGAATGGGGGGTCACGTCAAAGGCCGGGTTGCGCGCCCTGGCCCCTTCCGGCATCACCCGCTCGCCGTTCAATTGAATATTCAACACCTCGCCCGCGTCGCGCTCCTCAATCGGAATCAAGCCGCCGTGAGCCAAGGTCAAATCGATCGTGGTTGATGGAACCACCGAATAGACCGGAACGTCATTACTGTGCGCCGCCAGCGCCAGCATGTAGGTGCCAATCTTATTAGCTACATCACCGTTGGCAGCCACGCGGTCGGCCCCAAAGAGTACCTTTTGAGCCTGTCCGCTGCGCAGAAAATGTCCGGCCATGTTATCGGTGATGATCTCGTAGGAAATCCCATATTGAGATAGTTCCCAGGCAGTCAGGCGCGCGCCTTGCAAGCGCGGTCGGGTTTCATCCACCAGCACATGCACGCGCTTGCCCTGCTCGTGGGCCATGCGCACCACGCCCAGCGCGGTACCCCAATCCACAGCCGCCAGCGCACCGGTGTTGCAGTGATGGATAATGGTATCGCCGTCCTGAATCAGCTCCGCTCCAAAGCGAGCCATCTGTCGGTTGGTTTCAATATCTTCTTGGGCCATCTGTTGGGCCCCGCTCACCAACCGCTCGCGCAGTTCAACCGTCGTGGCGGCTTCTGTCCCGGCCACACGCAACATGCGCTCGATGGCCCAGAACAAGTTCACCGCCGTGGGCCTGGACTGCCGTAAAATGGCAGCGGCTGCTTCCAACTCTGCACGCAGCTCATTTATCGTAACGGCCTTAGAACGGCAAGCCTGCGCCGCCAGCCCAAAAGCAGCCGTGACGCCAATCGCCGGCGCCCCACGCACCACCATCTCGCGAATGGCCTGTGCCGTGGCAGCCGCGTCGGGGGACCGAAAAATTTCCAGTCGCCCAGGCAGCAAACGCTGGTCGATCAGCAGCACTTCACAGGTTTGAGAGTCCCAAGCAACGGTCAGCATCCTGGCATCGTGATGGGGTTTCACCTGCATCCACCCGGCAGGCAAAACCCCATCCACAGGTATCCTTTCAATAACTTCCACGGGAATAGTGAAGAACAAGAATCCCGGTTGAATGTTCTTAATTTTTGGACATTGAAGTTTAACATGCCTTCCGCCCTTTGTCAAAGTATTGACACAACGCCTAACCTCCGGTAAGCTACAATTGTGTTTACTTGCCCAAGCTGGGGGACGTTCCCTAATTTTAGGTGGATGTGGGTGCTTCGCACCCACATCCACCTAAAATTAGGGTCTTATCACCCTTACTTGAATAGATAAATGGAACAAGCTCATGCCCAAAACCAAACACCGTACCGCACAATTACTCTTCATAATTTTTCTGCCGGCGCTTGTTGGACTGGCCTGCTCCTTCTCCACTGTGCTGCCCGGCGCCGCCACTTCCACCCCCACCCTAACGCCCACACCCAGCGTCACCGCCACCC
>JAEXTI010000492.1 GCA_023406965.1 Chloroflexota bacterium | reverse complement strand
TAGTCCACGAAGAAATTTTTCTCTGCCCGCGTAACTATTACGCATTTGAAGAGCATCCTTTGAATTGCATTTTGGGCAGACATAACCACCATTTCCAGGCGGAAACACTCCAAAAAAATTACAATTCCCGCATATCGAAGCACTGAAGAACCATTCAGGCAATGGGGTTTCTAACAAAGCAATATATTGTTCAGCAATTTTCTTGATGTACTCGTTTTGATTAGTCTCGTTTACATCATTTTTGTAAATTGACAGATATCCATCGTTGATGAGGTCTATCTCATCATCCACTGAATACCACACGTTGAATAGAGGCTCAAAATAAAAAGTCCTATTATTATACGATACAAGCATGGATAGAGCATCTTTGGGATCAATTTCTCCCCATAGCAATCCTTTGCATAGTAATCCGGAGAATTTTACAAGAATGTTATCCTCACTATCCAGTATATCAATGCCGAGCTCCTGTATGGATCTTCGAAAATACTCGTTCCTGTCACCAGGATTCGAAGGGCTAAGATCAAGACTTGCTAATATACTCAGGCTCGGGGTATCAAATCCGTCCATCAATGCAGAACGGCCCAGTCATCGTAATCTTGCTCACACATTTTACCGTCAGTAATGAAACTCGAGAGCATAGCCAATGTATCTCGAGGCCATTTTCTGTGTTCTTGGGAGCCATCAGGGTTATGTTTCGGTGCCTTCATTTGTTTACTGGCGATTTCACCCACTGATCGAGCGAAGTTAGGTATGTGAGCAAGGCCAATTAGCTTTTGACAAAGACAATAGATCTCTTCATCCTATCTATTATAGGCCTCATTCGAAAAAACCTTGACCAATTCCATCCTTTAATTTAGTCTAAATAACCACCAGGTAATTCGGACGCGCAACTACTCAGCCAGAGGTGGAAAACATCCAGTTTTGATGTATATGTAGGGGGCTTCGCCCCTCACATATACATCGGGATTCAGGGCAACAGCAGGGGCAGGGGGTCGAGGGGTTGGAAGGCGCCGCTGACGCGCCAGATGCAGTACAGGCGGCGTTCTTCGTCGGTGACGTCGTTGGTGTAGTGGCCCATGACCGGGAAGGTCATGCCGGAGTTCCCCAGGCGCATCTCGAGGTGCAGGTGCGGGTTGACCGAGCGCCCGGTGGTGCCTACCTCGCCAATGACTTCGCCGCAGCTCACTGGTTGGCCTATCTCCAGCCCGGAGGGAACGTTGAGGTGCCCGTAGATGATGTATAAGGAAAGCGCCTCGCTGAGCGGGGTGTAGGCGTACTCGGGGCAGTTCAGACCGATGGCTTCCTGGGGGGTGAACTGGTAAGTTGGAAGCTGCAGCAACCAGCCGGGAGGCAATTGCTCGAGGGGTGTTTCGATCATCACGGCGTTGCCGTAGGGCTGCCGGTCGGGGAGGGAGGCAGCCACGCGCCCCGCCAGGACCGATTGGATGGGCAGCCCCAGCATGGGCTGGCCCTGGTCGTCGGTCCAGTAGGAGAAGTCTACGCCGAAATGGTTGTCATCGTAGCCGGGGAGGGGCGGCGAAAAGGTGCCTTTGAGCAGGTCGGGGTCGTCCAGGTCGACCAGGTCGAAGCCTTGCAGTGGCGAACAAGCCTGGGGGACGGCGGTGGGGGTGAGGCTGGGGGCCGGGGTGAACGTCGGTTGGGCAGGCTCGGCGGTGGGCGAGGGCAGCACCAGCGTTGGGGTTGGGGGCGGGGGTGTGGGCGCGGCGGTTGGAGGGGCGACCGTCGGCGAGGCGGGCGCGGCGGCACAGCCCGGCAGCAAGCACAGCGCCGCGAGCAAGCCAACCCAGGTTGTCCGGCGACTTTTCATGCGCTGGGAACGGGGGCCGCGAAGGTCAAGCTGCGTTGATCTACCACGCCGGTTTCTTCGTAGAGGATTTGCGCATGGAGGGTATATTCATCGACGGGCTCGCCGCGCTGGTGCAGGGTGAAGACGAAACGGTCTTCCATCGATTCGATGATGTTGGCGCTGCACACCTCTTCGCCGGTGGGGGTGGTGATGGCGATGAGCAGGTTGGGGCGCGCCTGGAAGGGTGTGAGGGTGACATGCACGCGGACGCGCTTGCCATCGGGCCAGGGCTCGACGTGCAGGTCCAGGAAGCGCACTTCGGCCGGGGGTAGGGCGTCTTGATCTTCGGGGGAGGGGAGGTTGAATTCCATGGGTTCCTATGCGATGCGCCGAGATTCGAGGTAGAAGCGTTTTTCGCGGGCCGCGCCCATCGAGAAGGTTTTGCGGGGCAGAGCGCCATCGAGGATGACGGTTTTGAAGAGGTCTTCCTTGGGCATGGCGGGCAGGTAGAAGCCGGCCTGACCGGGCAGCGCGCCCAGGCGGCAGACGACATCGTCGCCGTGAACGTAGTCGATTTTCTCGGCGCCGCCCTGTTTAAGCCAGCCATCCAGGAAGGTTTGCAGGGTGCCGACGGGCAGGTTGGAGGTGGGGTGGGTGAAGCGCAGCAGCCAGGCGCCCTGGGCGGTGACCAGCCCGGCGGTTTGCAGACTGGCGGGCGCGGCATTGACCGCGGCGATCATGTCGGCGGGATTGGCGCAGGCTTCCACCCGGAGGCTGTCTCCAAAGGCCTTGTTCAGCGCGGCGAGGGGCTCTTCGCGCAGGCCGAACAGTACGCGGTGGATGGGCTCAAAGACCAGGCCCTGATCGTGGACATTTTCGATTTCAACCAGGGCATAGCGGGCGGGGTGATCCATACCGACATGGGGCTTGAGTTCTTCCCAAATGGCTTTGGCCGGGGCGTAGGAGTGATTGCCGTCGCCCATGGCGAAGAGCAGGACGCCCTTATCCTGGCCAACGCCATAGCGGGATTGGAAGAAGTTGGGATCGGCCAGCGCGCTGAGGGCCTGGACCACTCCGGCTTCGAGGGCGGGGTCGCCGAGGCTGTAGGCGGAGAGATGGCCGCTGCCCAGCATGAGGTCGGTGTCGTAGAGGCGGGGCAGGGCGGCTTTGCTTGCAGACAGCGGCTCGATGACTGTGCCGTGGGGGTCGTCGATGAGCACAAGGATGTGGGGCAGTTCGAGGGCGGCGCCCCGGCGGATGCGCATGCGGGGGGGGAGGCGGTCGAGGATGGTGCCTTCGGTGGCGCGCATGAGCGTCTGGGAGCCGGGCTTGTAATCGTAACATTCCAGGTCCAGGGCCAGCATGATGCCGTGGCGGGTACGGCCTTCGGCAGTGCGCTCCACCAGGATCATGCCGTCGTGTGTAGTGAGCAGGCCCTGGGCGAGGTAGCCGCGCATGGCGGCCTGGGTGGAGGTCACGCGGGCTTCTTCGGCGGGAGTGCCAAGCAGAATCTCGGGCAGCGTCAGGTGGTAGGTGGAAGGCGCATCGCCGACGAGGGCGCGGACCCGTTCCCAGTATTCGGGCTCGGAGGTGAACTGGTCGCAGGCGATGACGGCCCACTTGCGCAGGTCGATGCCCGAAGCGGGGAGCAGAATTTGCGGAGCTTGAATGCCAATGGAGGGGTAGGTTTTCATACCTGCTATTTTAAGCACTTTCTGTGGGAATGGATAGGAAGAAAAACAAAGAGAACACCCAGTGGCGCGCCACTGGGTGTTCTCTTTGAGTGAAAAATGGTTTACATTCTAGCCATGTAGGCCAGGCCCAGGGTACCGGGGCCGGCATGGACGCCGATGACGGGGCTGACGGGGCTGACCACGGCTTCGTTGACATCGCTCAAGGCGTACATGGCGCGGGCGCGGGTGAGCAGCGTTTCGGCGGCTTCGGGCGCGGCGGCGTGTAGGGCAGCCAGCGAGACCGGGCGGCGCCCGCCAACCCGTTCGGCGATCAGTTCGAGGAGCCGGTCGATGGCTTTGTTGAGGGTGCGCACGCGCTCGACGGCCTCGATACGGCCTTCGCGCACCTCGAGGATGGGTTTGAGATTCAAAGCGGTGCCCAGGAAAGCCTGCGCCCCGCCAATGCGCCCGCCGCGGCGCAGGAATTCGAGGGTGTCGACCACAAAGAGAATGCCCGAGTTCTTGCAGCCTTGTTCGGCGATGGTCCGGCAATCGGCCAGAGAGGCGCCCTGGGCGGCGGCGCGGGCCGCAGCCAGCACCGGGAAACCCATGCACATGGAGGTGCTCAGTGAATCGACGATCTCGATGGGGGCGCCGGGAAGCATTTGCCTGGCTTGCGTGGCGGAGTCGATGGTGCCGGAGAGTTTGGAGGAGATGTGCACGCTGAGGATCTTGTAATCTTGCTCGAGCAGGTTGCTGTAGAGTTCTTTGAAAGCTGCCGGCGAGGGTTGGGAGGTGCTGGGGTGGGCTTTGACGTGCGGGAGTCGCTCGTAAAATTCAGCGGGAGTAATATCGACGTTGTCGCGGTAGGTTTTGTCGCCCCAGATGAGTTGCAGGGGAACGACATGAATGTCATACGATTTGACCAGTTCCGCGG
>JAEXTI010000401.1 GCA_023406965.1 Chloroflexota bacterium | reverse complement strand
AGACAAGCCTATTCGCGGCTTGATCAGCCCGCACATTGACATTCCTCGGGGCGGCCCGGTTTACGCCAGGATATGGGGCGCCGCCTCGCAGGCAGCTCAAACCGCGGAATTGGTCATTGTGCTGGGAGCCGATCACTTCAGCGAAGGGCTTCCTTTTTCGTTAACGACCCAGCATTATGCAACCCCTTATGGTGTGCTCCCTACAGAAAAAAAACTGGTGAATCAATTGGCTGAAATTATTGGCGAAAAGATCGCTACAACCGGGGAAATCCACCATCGCACAGAGCACTCTCTCGAATTTGCCTCCATCTGGCTACACCATATCCGGCAAGGTAAGCCCGTAAGCCTGCTGCCCATCCTTTGTGGTCCGCTTGAGTCCTATGAAGATAACTCAGGAAACCTGGAATCGTCGCACAAACTTGCTGCGATCATTGAATATCTTCGCTCGCTTGTTCAATCGCGACCAACCCTGGTGGTTGCCGCCGGCGATCTCTCTCACGTTGGGCCAGCCTTTGGCGGTGAGCAAGTTACCCCTCGCGGACTCATCCAATTAAAAGAGGCCGATGACCTGCTCCTCAAGACAATTGCCTCTGGCGACGCCGAGGAATTCTACCAATCGATTCGAAAAACGGGCGACCAAAACAATGTATGCGGCTTATCGCCCATTTATCTGAGCATGCGAATTCTGGAACCTGTGACTGGATTCGCAGTAGGCTATGACGCCTGCCATGCCGACACAGCCCAAACATCTTTCGTCAGCATCGCCGGAGTCGCATTAACCTGAAATGAACTCACCCATCCCAGCCATGATCTTCTCCTGATCCACTGGCAGCGAATCCACCCGCACCCCAATAGCATGATAAATCGCATTGGTGATCGCCGGTACAGTGGGGATAATCACAATCTCGCCAACACCTTTCGCCCCAAATGGCCCGTCCTCGGCAGGATGTTCAACCACAAAGGGCACGATTTCGGGCATGAGAGAAATGGAAGGTATCCTGTATCGAGCCAGTCGATCTGTGATCACCCGGCCTTGATCAACCCAGAATCCTTCTGTCAAAGCGTGACCAATCCCCATCATCACACCGCCTTCAATTTGCCCTTTGAGCCCCAGTGGATTTACCGCAAATCCGACGTCATTAGCTGTAATCACCCGCAGCACCTTCGTCTCGCCTGTACGTGTATTAACCTCTACCTCGGCCGCTTGCGCTGCGAAAGAATACGCAAAATGCATATCCCCACCCTGGCCCAACGGCATGGTTTTCGGCGCCCAATAGGTATAGGCGGCCATCGGTTTACGACCCGCCTCGATCATCATTTCAGCCACACGACCTAGCGGGATCTTCTGCTCGCCCACTTGAGCTAAGCCTTCAACAAACTGCACTTTCTCAGGAGACAGGTCATAGCGTTCCGACAACTCGCTGGTCAGTAGACGCCCCAAAGCCTGCGCAGCATGTTTGACGGCATTTCCGGTGACGTAGGTCTGCCTCGAAGCGGTTGTCGGTCCGCCATCAGGAGTTAAGTCCGTATCTGACAAGAGCACTCGGATGACTTCAGGCTCCTGATTTAGCACTTCTGCTGCAATCAGGCGTAAAACGGTTGGCAGCCCCTGCCCTAACTCGGCAGAAGCCGTCCGAACCTCAAATGTTCCGTCCTGATACAACTCCACCTCAGCGCCCGCCTTATCCGGAGCCCCACCCCCAAGTCCAGTATTCTTGTAAGCCACCGCAAATCCCCATGCTTTGCGTACATGTGGGGAGCTTGCGCTGACAACGGGCTTGAAGGGCACGCTTCCGCCTAAGCGGTGCATCTCGTCAGAGACTTTCTCAATGCATTCCAGCAGCCCCACACTGCCATTCAATAACTGCCCCGTGTTGGTTACACTACCGGGCCGCAGGGCGTTTTTTCGGCGCAGTTCTACCGGATCAACATCCAATTGCTCAGCCAGCATGTCCATCACACTCTCAACTGCAAAGGCAGATTGCAACACCCCGAACCCGCGGAAGGCTCCCGCTGGAGGATTGTTGGTATACATAGCATAACAATCTGCTTTGACATGCGGCACCTCGTAAGGTCCCGATGAATGGGTTGTCGCGCGGGTCATCACCTTCTCGCCCAAAGACGCGTAAGCCCCTGTATCGCCATACAGCTCAGTTTCCACAGCCGTCAACGTTCCGTCTCTCTTTGCGCCAACCTTCACTCGGATTTGGGTAGCATGCCGCTTGGGGTGCACCAGCAGGCTCTCGTGCCGATCAAACAACAGCTTCACGGGTCGTCGCGTAACCTGAGCCAACATAGCAGCATGGATCTGGCCGGTGATATCTTCTTTCCCGCCAAACCCACCACCAATCAACATACCGATGATGTGCACCTTCTCGTCAGGCCACCCCAACGATCTGGCAACCTGGCTTCGGTCCGAGTAAGGAATCTGCGACCCCACATAGATCTCCATACGCCCGTCCGAGGTCAGCCGGGCAATGCTGCATTCAGGCTCAATGAAAGCATGGTCGAGCATCGGCGTATGAAACACATGCTCGAGAATGACATCTGCTTGAGTGAAACCCTTATCCACATCGCCCTTACGCACTTTGATATGCTTGAGAAGATTTCCGCTCGCATGGACTTTAGGGGCATCCTCTTGACGCGCCTGCACCGGGTCGCTTACAACAGGCAGGGGGTCAATCTCCACATCAATCATTCCAAGCGCTTGCTCGGCAATTTCCCGCGAATCAGCCGCCACAATAGCCAGCGCATCACCCACCGTTCTAATCTGTTCACCCAGGCCCACCATCACAGGCCAGTCAAAAACCACCAGGCCGTGATTCTTTTCTCCCGGGATATCGCTCGCGGTCAACACAGCCCGTACACCATCTAGAAGCATTGCCTTCGAAACATCGATAGACTTCAAAATCCCCGAAGGAACCAAAGCTCTCTTCACACGAGCGTGCAACATCCCTTCAAATTGAAGATCATCAGTATATTTCGCGGCTCCTGTCACCTTCTCGACAGCATCTGGACGAACGTGTTTTCTACCTACGGTCTTCCCAGGGTGAGCTGCTTCGATCACCTCCGGTTGATGTATCTTCTCGCCCGTCCGAAGTGATCTGGCTGCCGCTTGAATAGCATCCCGAATGGAAGGATACCCACCACACCGGCACAGGGTATCCTTTAAGGCTGTTTGAATTTCTCCCTCGCTAGGGTCTAAATTTCGTTGCAGCAACGCGTAGGAAGTCATAATTTGCCCAGGAATGCAGAACCCGCATTGAACCGCTCCATGGGCAATAAACGCTTCTTGGAGCGGGTGTAAATGCCCGTTACCAGACTCAGAGTCTGTCTGTGCCAAACCCTCAATCGTCATTACATGCTTTCCGTTAGCCTTCGCCGCAGGATATGAACAAGACAGAATTGGGTCTCCGTCAACAAGCACTGTACAAGCCCCGCATTCAGCTTCGTTACAGCCTATTTTCGTGCCTGTTAACCCCAGGCGATAGCGTAACAGGTCGGAAAGCATTTCGCCGGGTTCTTCGCAAAGCTCGTGAGCTATTCCATTTACTGTTAAGTGAATCGTCGCCTGAACGCTCATGCTGCCTCCAATAAACTTGCCCGTTCCCAGGCTTTCGTAAGCACACTTTCCAGCAAAACACTGCTCAAGTGATAGCGATAATTAGCCGTGGCGCGCATCGCGCTGCTCCGAAATCGCATCGAATTCCGCCAAATTTCATCAATCGCTTCGAAATCCACTCGCGCATTTTCAACACCTCGCAAGGCGTCTTCCACAGCCCTGGCACGTTGCGGCGTGGGCCCAGCCGGACCAACTGCAACACGAACATCTGAAATCCGTTCGCCATCACGAGCCAGCCACACAGCCATATTAAGAACTGGCAAAGCGACTCCTTGCGGACGCATCACGCGTGAAAACGCAGAGCCGAACGCCGCGGTGAAGTCGACCGGTAAAAGAAACCGCTGAATCATTTCTTCTCGCGCAGAAAGCGCCGATTTTCCGGGGCCAAGAAACATCTGGAGAATTGGCATTCTTTTTTTATAGCCATCCACATGAGCGATCTCCACTTCAGCGCCCATAGCCACCAATGCAATCATCCCGTCGGCAGCCGGCAGAGCGTGAGCTACATTTCCCCCAATAGTCGCAGAATTTCGCACTTGTGGTCCACCAATTAACGCGCAGGCATCCGCAAGCGCCGTTGCATGTTTCTTGACAAGCTCAGACTCGGCAATCTCTCGCACAGTAGCAGCCGCGCCAATTGATAACCTATCCCCAACAAGCTCGATGGTTTGGAGTTCTGAAATTTGTGAAATGTCCACTAATGTATCCAGAGGAGGGTGATTACCTTGCTGTATCTCTAACAGCAAATCGGTTCCCCCACCAATCAACCGAGCTTCACCCTGGGCAGTCAACAAGGCCTTTAATGCCTCATCAACATTTTTCGCTACGATATACCGTTTCCATTTGTTCATCGATCGGCGGCTCCTCGTCCGGCGGCACTTTTCGACGGGCGCTTTGCCCGACGCCGGCGCAGTCCTCCACGCCGACCACCGATCCTATAATCCCCATTATAATACAGCCCATGTATCAAAAAATCCACTCAGCAGTTCTTGCCATTTCAATATCCCTGATCCTGCTTATGACGAGTTGTTCAACGGGTTCGCACGTGGTCAGCGCACATTTACAGGTAACAGCATCTCCGACCACCCCACCCGTCCTGACGAAAACACATACACCTATTCCATCTACTTCCCCCAGCGCTACACCTCAGCCTACCGCAACACTCCCCGCCTCTCTAGCCGCTTCAGCCACTCCGCTCCCTACTCCAGAATTCTTCGATACGAGTGATGGGCAACCCGAACCCTGGGTGACAGTTCTACCGGAAGAGAAAATAGCCGTACCCATCTTGATGTATCATCACATCGGAACTACAACCGGCAGCGATGGCAGGTATTATGTTGCGCCGGATCAGTTTAGGCTTCAGATGCAAGCTCTCCATGATATGGGCTACGAAACGATCACAGTCACAGAACTCGCGGCTGCTCTCCGCGAGGGCGGCTCGCTTCCCGCTCGCCCCGTTGTCCTGACCTTCGACGATGGTTACGACGATCTTTATCTAAACGCCTACCCTATCATGCAAGAATTTGGTTTCATCGGAACGATGTACCTGGTGGCGAACAACTTCGCGAACAAGTATGGCGTGTCTTCACAACAAGTTCTAGAAATGTATAAATCAGGTTGGGAAGTAGCCTCCCACAGCATGACCCACGCGAACTTGCGGAAAGATAATGTTGATCTTCGCGACGAAATTTGCAATTCCAGGCTCGATCTCGTTAGTATCCTAAATATCCCCATATACTCCTTCGCCTACCCTTACGTGGAGGCGGATGAATATATCAAGAATTTTACGCGCGACTGTGGATACACCTCCGGCGTCGGAGCAGGCCCAGGGAATTCGCACACACTGGAGCATGTCTACTTCCTAAGCAGGCGCGAGGTCCAGGGGAATTTCACTCTGGACGAGTTCCGCGAACTTCTTAAAATTTATCGGTAATCACGCGAAGGGGTATCCGCTTTTCTGTCGACCACCCGGCCTAAACAATATCTGGATAAGTGATCCCCCCATGTGGGAACACCAGCACTTCCGCCTGCTCACCCACGTACCTTTGCGCAGCAGACAGCATTTCTTCAGGACTCTTGTAAAAATCAATAAAGGGCAGGTTCTCTTGAGTTGTCTCTGGAATGGTCGGCGCGTACATCAACAGATGAGCGTGCCTCATCGCTTGAAGAGCAAAATACAAGAAGAAACGATCCTCCTCACCCATACCTTTCAGTTTTAACTTGGGCACAAGGGGTATTATAACGGGCGCAAGAAATCGAAGCGCCTTCTTGCCGATGGGCAACTTCTTGTTTGCCAGCCCAAACACGCCGGTGCCCTCATCTGCCCGCACAAAGGTCATAAGAACCCCACCCCGCCGAACCGCTCGGATGGTGTTCGCCAGCGCTTTCACCCCCTGGCGTAGATCTTGGTCCATTGGATTAGACGATGTGATCACCACGTCGGCATACTTCGCGACCTTCGCGCCATAAAGACCTGCGCTGATCTGTGCGCCATGCCGGTGCGCCTCCACAGGGTGTCCCGCCACCACCCTCACAATCTCTTGTTGGAAGTTCATGATTGCATTCACAATAAACACCGGCGCCTTTAACATAGCCGCGCCTTCCTCCAAATCGAAACGCATCGGGTTATTCTCTATCGTTCTCCCCACATTGTTAAATGTGTCTGGATCGCAATTCAAGCTGTGGTTGTGCGCTACCGTGGCCCTACCAGCCACCCCCGGAACCAGGTTCTTGTATCCGCCCCCAAAACTGGCAATAATGTGCGGCTCAATACATCCGATTGACACCACAAGATCGGCTTCCGCGACAACTTTCGCCAACCACACCGGCGTTCCTCGTGAAGTAGTCCCCAAAAAGGCCAGCTTTCCCTCATCATCACAATCGGGATTTTCCCATCTCAGGCCCAACATGGCTTCACCAACCCTTTCGGACAGCTCTTCTGTGGTCATCGGTCGGTGAAGCCCGATCGCAGGAACCACCGTGATATTCGACCGATCGACTCCCGCCCCATCTAGCTCCGCTAATACCAGGGGGAAAATCTTAGCCACTGGTGTAGGCCTGCTGGCATCGTCGACCACAATGACTACGCGCAACTTTCCTCGGGCCAGTTCTGATAGAGCAGGCAGACCTATTGGCGTTTGCAGCGCTTCTTGGACGGCATTTGCGGCATCTTTGATTGGCTCTACACCCGCTGGCTTAAGCGAATCAACAATACGCCAATTCCTCGGCAAATCGACAGAGATGGTCTCTTTTCCCCAAGGGAGTGCAAGTATGTTTTCGGCCATGT
>JAEXTI010000434.1 GCA_023406965.1 Chloroflexota bacterium | reverse complement strand
TCGCCCTTGCGGGTATAAAACTTACCCGTCATGGCGGCTTTCGGCGGATTTCCAATCCCAGTATAAGAACCAGAATTGCGGGTCGGGAAATGCCGCCTGCAATCCCTCATCCCATACGAATGTCCCCGGCGCGCCGCTGCCCCGCAGAATATGATCCAGCCCCACCAGCACCGGGTACTCAACAGGCTCGTCGCCCGGCAGCATATCTTCGCGCAGCAGTTCCAAAATGGCTCGCAAGCGGATATCCCGCTTGTAAGCCGCGCTGCGTCCGCGCAAATCATCCAGGGCACGTCGCCATTGAGCTGTGCGAACCCCAAACTCGCGCACAGCCTTCTTGGACCAGTTCGAGCGCCAGCGCTCCCGCACACCTGCCATCTGCGCAGCAAGCTGCGTTGCCTCTTCGTTATCCGTCGCTGCTTGCAAGCGGGCCACGGACAACCGCAGCAACCCCAGGCTCAACTGCTCCAGACCCGGCTGTCCAATCTGCGTAGGCGCGGAGGGCAGTGGCCAGAATATTTCTTTGGACAGCAAAAAACCCTCCAGGTCAGGTATGGCAAGCCGCACATAAGCCAGATCATGCTCCAGTTTCATGCCAATTCCCTCCTGAAAAGTCTGTTATCTGAATTATGGTTGAGTGGGCGTAGCCTCGACCGCAGCGGGGGCTGCGTTCTCCTGCAAGCCCGGCAAATACCATTCTGTCACATAGGCGAAACGGTCGCTCGGATCAAATAACGGGCCAATCCGCACGCCTTCAATCTCGCGATCTACTCCATAAGAGTATACCGGATAAAACAATGGCAGAGCCGGCAACTCCTCGTGGAAAACGACCTGGAAGCCCCGGTACAACTTCGCTCGCTCAGTGAGGTCCGCCGTAACGCGAGCTTGCTCAAGATACTCGGAAGCCATGCGGTTATCCCACTGTGAGTAGTTTTGACCGCCGGTGGCCTGGGCCTGATCCCAAAATGGATAGGGATCGGGATCCGGTGTACCCGAAAGATTCAGTTCCACCAGCGCCGCCTGATAATTCCGATCCACCAATCGTTCGGTCACCAGCTCATCGTAAGGCTGAGCCTCCAAATTTACTTGAATGCCCAAAGCCAACCAGTTCGTCTGGATATATTCAGCCAGTTGGCGGTGCGTGTCGGTGTCCGGATACAACAGGGTGAACTGCATATACTCACCCTCGTTACTCAACACCGTGTCTTCCTCGTTCACCAGGCTGTAACCCGCTTTGCGCAGCAATTCCGCCGCTGCCGTCCGATCAAACTCGTACGCATTCAAACCATCATAGAACGCCCAGGTGCCGGGTAAGATCGGGCCATCCGCAAGAATGGCTTGCCCGTTCAAGATCCGGTCGATCATACCCTGCCGGTTCAAGCCAAGCATCAGGGCCTTGCGGACGTTCTCATCCTGCAAGAAAGGCGCGTCGGTACTTTTTACGTTGAACAAAACCATCGCCGTGCGCGGCAGCCGGGCTGTATAAATCGCCAGATTAGGTTCTGAAAGGCTCTCTGCCAGCAGTCCACTTGGAATTTCACCAATTCCCTGAACCTCGCCATTCCGGTATGCTTGCAAAGCCTCTTCGGGCGTGGCATAAAAACGGAAGACCAATTCTTCGATATATGGCTTCGTGCCGTAATACTTGTCAAACGCGGTTAAAACCACACCGGCAATCTGGTCGTTTTCAGCCAGCACCCGGTCAAAACGGTACGCTCCACTGCCGACCGGCGCCAGGTTGAACGGGTCATCCACCATAGTATCGACGGTCTTGCCTTCCAGTAAGTGCTTGGGCAAAACACCAAAACTCAAATAATCCAGGAAGGGCGAAAACGCTTCGGGCAGGCGGAATTGAATATCCCGCTCGCTCAATTGGACAGCCTCCACCTCATTCCAAAATGCCTTCAAATCCTCGGGCACCAGGCTGCCCCCCGCGCGGATCACATCGATGGTAAACACCACATCCGCGGCAGTCAAAGGCTGCCCATCGTGCCACAACAGGTCTTCTTTTAAGGTGAAGTTGTACAGCGTGCCGTCTTCCGAAATACCCCATCGCTCCGCCAGGTCAGGCTGGGGAGCCCCGCGGGCATCAAAACGCACCAGCCCACTGAAAATCAGTTGGCTCAAATCTCTGTCAACAGAATTATTGACCGCCAGGAGAGGATTGATCCGCTGCAGGCTGCCCACCAGAGCCTCGGTATACACCCCTCCGCGCACTGGTTCGGGCGTGCTGCCCACCGGCGGGGGAGCTTCAGGCTGCTCAATGAGCAGCAAGATGCTTACTACCAGTCCGGTTAGGAAAATGATTAGCAGTTGCCAGCGAAGTTTCTTCATAAGCTCCAATGATAACGAAAAAGGGCGATTCCCCTGGTGCGGCGAGTCGCCCCTCTAAAAACTTGCCTTCGCTTGGGAAATCGGTGCGTCCTTACAGTCGCTCCGCGCAGATTAGCCCAGAATAACAATCGTGAGGATCAAAATGACAAACAAAACAGCCAGTCCTATGGTCACATAGAACAGGGTCTTTTCAATGCCCCGGCGCGCGGTATAAACGCCGCCCGTATCGCCACCGGTCAGATTCCCCAAACCAACGCCCTTACCCTGCAAAACCACGCTGGCGATGAGGGCAATTGAAGTTATAATCAACGCAATATCCAGATAATTAGTCACGCTTAGCCTCCTAGCAATTCATACCAAGGTTGGATTATACCTTTTACTTTCAGGAATCGTCAACCAAAATGGCCGAACTGGTACTGAATCTCCACATGCACACCACCTATTCGGACGGAACCGGGTCTCATGCCGACCTGGCCCGCGCAGCCCTCTCGGCTGGGTTGGATGTGATCATCGTCACCGACCACAACGTGCATGTCCGCGGAATGGAAGGATACCACCAAAACGGATCGCGCAAGCTGCTCATGCTCATCGGCGAGGAAGTCCACGATCCCTACCGCCAACCACCCAAGAACCATCTGCTCATTTTCGGCGCCGGACGCGAAATGGCTTCCTACGGCTCCAACCCTCAAATCCTGATTGACCAGGTCCGCCAGGCAGGCGGCATCTGCTTTATTGCCCACCCCTACGACCTGGAACTAAAAGCCTTCCACGAGCTGGATTTTTCTTGGGTAGACTGGCAGGTGCATGGGTATCACGGTCTGGAACTGTGGAACGGCATGAGCGAAATCAAAGCCGTCTCGAAGAACGCCCTCCAAGCTGTCTTCTACGCCTTCTTCCCGCGTTTTTTGCCCCACGGCCCACTGCCCCAGACCCTGGCCAAGTGGGATGAACTGCTTTCGGCCAAGAACAGCCGCGTGGCCGTGGTGGGCGGCTCAGATGCCCACGCGTTACACCTGCATGCCGGGCCCTTGCGCCGCACCTTGTATCCCTACGAATATCATTTCCGGGCCATCAACAACCACCTCATCGTCGATTCCGAGCTGACCGGCGACCTGATCACCGACCGCCAGATGATCCTCAACGCCCTGCGCGCTGGGCACAACTTTGTCGGCTATGACCTGCCCCACGATACGCGTGGCTTCCGCTTCACCGCCCAGGGAAAAGAGACCATTGCTTCGATGGGCGATGATATCCGCCTGGGAGATGGCGTCACTTTGCAAGTGCGCCTGCCCCTGGCCACAGAGTGCCGCTTGCTGCGCAACGGCG
>JAEXTI010000399.1 GCA_023406965.1 Chloroflexota bacterium | reverse complement strand
TCGAGCGAGCCGGTGACCTGGCGGCCATTTTGACCAACCTGCGCGCGGGGGACATCCTTTTCATTGACGAAATTCACCGCCTGGGCCGGGCCGTGGAAGAGGTGATGTACCCGGCGATGGAAGATTTCGCCCTGGATATCATGATTGGCAAGGGTCCGGCGGCGCGCTCCATTCGCCTGAAGTTGCCGCGCTTCACGGTCATCGGCGCGACCACCCGCCTGGCGCTGGTCTCTGCGCCGCTGCGAGCGCGTTTTGGGGCCGTCTACCGTCTGGATTATTACGATCCGGCCGCCATTCAAGAGATTCTCCGCCGAGCCGCCGGGCGTCTGGGCATCGCTGTGGCGGAGGACGGCTATGAAGAGATTGCTCGCCGGGCGCGTGGGACTCCGCGCGTGGCGCTGCGCTTGCTGCGGCGGGTGCGCGACTTTGCCCAGGTGAGGGCCAAGGGCGATGTCAGTCGCGAGGTGGCCTCCGAGGCGCTCAACCTGCTCAACGTGGATCCGCTGGGTCTGGACGAAGTGGACCGCCGCGTGCTGCTGACTATCATTGAAAAATACAACGGCGGGCCGGTGGGCCTGAACACCATAGCCGCTTCGATCGGCGAGGAGCCGGACACGATCATGGATGTAGTCGAGCCATATTTGCTGCAACTGGGTTTTTTAGACCGCACCCCGCAGGGCCGCGTAGCCACGCGCGGGGCGTATGAGCATCTCAAGATCAGCTACCCCGAGCAACCCGCCCAGCCGCGTTTGTTGTAACCCACCGGCATGAAGCCCCTCGATTTCGATTACCACCTTCCCGTGGAGCGGATTGCACAGACGCCCGTCGAACCGCGCCACAACTCACGCCTGCTGGTACTGCGCCGTGACGCGCCGGAATTGGAACACACCACCTTCTGGCACATCAGCGACTATTTGCGTCCTGGTGACCTGCTGGTTGTTAACCAGACGCGAGTCATCCCTGCGCGCATCTTTGCGCGCAAGCCTACGGGGGGGCAGGTGGAACTGCTGCTCCTACGGCGTGAAGATGCCCTGACCTGGGAGGTGCTGGTGGGGGGCAAGCGCCTGACCGTGGGCAAGAGGCTGGATGTGGATGGCGGGCGCACGGCAGAGATTGTGGCCGAGCTGGAGGGTTCGCGGCGGCTGGTGCGTTTCGACGCGCCGGTGGAAGCGGCCCTGGAAGCCGCCGGGCACATGCCCC
Organism: Chloroflexota bacterium; assembly: GCA_023406965.1. Next base: position 1,375 of record JAEXTI010000399.1, on the reverse strand, counting down.
TGCCGCCGTATATCCACGAGCCGCTCCAAGACCCCGAACGCTACCAGACCGTGTACGCTCGCCAGCCGGGTTCGGCGGCTGCGCCGACCGCCGGGCTGCACTTCACTAACGAGTTAATCGAGCACCTGCGGCGGGAGCGGGGAGTGAGCTTTGCTTCGGTCACCCTGCACGTGGGATTAGACACATTTGCGCCGGTGACCGAGGACGACCCGCGCGAGCACAAAATCCATTCGGAGTGGTGCGAGGTGACGCCGGAAGCAGCGGAAGCCATCAATCAGACTCGCAGCAGCGGCGGGCGGATCATTGCGGTGGGCACCACCAGCGTGCGCACGCTGGAGTCAGCGGCGCAAATGGCGGGGCCGGGTCAGGCGGTAGCGGCTTTTGCCGGGCCGACGCAGTTGTTCATCCTACCGGGGTATACGTTCCGGGCGGTGGACGCGCTGGTGACCAATTTTCACCTGCCCAAATCCAGCTTGATCATGCTGGTGAGCGCGCTGGTGGGGCGGGAGCGAATCCTGGAAGCTTACCGCACGGCGGTGGAGATGGAGTACCGCTTTTATTCGTTTGGCGATGCGATGCTGATTGTGTAGGAGGCTATCAGCCGTTAGCCGTCAGCTATCAGCCAGAGGAAGAAGGCGGAGGCGAGGGTGGGGCAAGCGAAGAGGAGCCGCAGGGCGCGCAAAGGGTGAGAGCCGTTAATACTTCTCTCGGAAGCGTACCTTTTCTTTAAGCTGAGGGCTGACGGCTGATAGCTGACAGCTTTCTTACGGCGCGAAGAGGACGAACTGCTGTAGGAAGCGCTCGAACTCGGTGTAGTAATCCACAATGGTTTCGGATTTGCGCCAGCCGTGGCCTTCGCCTTCGTAGACCTTGTACTTGTGGGGCAGACCGTTCTTCCGTAATGCTGCCACAATTTCTTCAGATTGGCTGGGCGGCACCACCTTGTCATCAGCGCCCTGGAAAACGTACAGCGGGTCGCGGATGGCGTCGGCGTGGAACACCGGCGACCAAGCGTGGTAGCGGGCAGCAGCTTCGGGCAGGGCCCCCACCAGCGAGTGGTTGTAGTGGGCTTCAAACTTGTGGGTATCCTGGTCCAGGGTGAACAGGTTGCTGACCCCAAACAGGCATACCCCGGCCTTATACTGTCCAGGGTAGCGGATGAGGGCGTTGAGTACGGTGTAGCCGCCCGCGCTGCCCCCGGTGATGACCAATTGCTTGGGGTCGGCCAGGCCCAGTTCCACCAAGGCCTGCGCGCCGGTGGCGGCGTCCTCGGTGTCAAAGTCGCCCCAGCGCTGGCGCAGTGCTTCACGGTAGGAGCGCCCGTAGCCGGTGCTGCCGCGGTAATTTACATAGAAGAAGCCATAACCACGCGAGG
>JAEXTI010000350.1 GCA_023406965.1 Chloroflexota bacterium | reverse complement strand
GCACTACTGGCGCAGCGAGATCTTCACCCGATACAATGGCCGCGGATGGGAAAGCACGACACCCGGCGAGATCGTGACTGGTTTCCCCCCTCCAGATGAAGCGCCCGTTGACTGGAGCATGCCGGGCCGTTACCGCCTCCTCCAGACATTTGAAATGGAAGCCCGACACACCGGCGCCCTGTTCTCCGTCAACCAGCCGGTCTCGGTCAGCCGGGATTACATCCTGCGCGTCCACTCGGGCCAGGAAAGCAGTCTGGTAGAAGGCTACGGGCAGTCTTACCAGGTCGTTTCGCTGGCCACTCGGGTAACCATTGCCGAGCTTGCCGCCGCGGGGACCGATTACCCAGCAGAAATCCGCGCCACTTATCTGCAACTGCCTGCCGGGCTTCCTGCACGGGTGGCACGTCTGGCCCAGGAGATTACCACCGGTTCCGCCAATCCCTTCCAGGCCGTTACCCGCGTCCAGGATTATCTGCGCGCAAACTATGAATACGACCTGGATGTTCCCGCCGCCCTCCCAGGCCGTGATGTGGTCGATACATTCCTCTTCGATGAACCCCGCGGCTTCTGCTCGCATTATGCCTCGGCGATGGTGGTGCTGTTACGCTCGGTGGGGGTGCCCGCTCGCGTTGTAGCCGGGTATGCGATGGGAGATTATGATTTCAATCGTGGCATGTATCGCGTCCCAATATCGGCGGCGCACGCCTGGGTCGAAGTCTATTTCCCCGGCTATGATTGGGTCGAGTTTGAACCCACCGCCGCCTTCAACCCCATTGTCTATCCTGCCGGTCAGGTCGACCTGCCCGAAGTAGTTGTCGAGCCTGGCGCAACCACCGGGCAACCCGGGCGAATCTCTGGCGCCTGGCTGTGGCTGCTCTTACCTGCGCTGCTCATCACTGGGGTCGCCGGGATTCTGTATTGGAATGGTTTCTTGGGCCTGCGCATGCAGGATCCTATGCATCAGACCACCGTACTCTACAACCGTATCCGGCGACGCCTGGTTCAGGGCGGATTAGTTGGGCCTGCCAGCCAGACTCCCTCTGAATACCTCGAAGCTGTCACGCTGCACCTCAGCTCCTATCCCCGACTGGAAAACCTGGTTCAGGAAGTCACCCACCTGTACTGCCAGGCCCAATACAGCCCGCGCCCGCCCGCCCCTGCCGAGGTGCGCCGCGCCCAGCGGAACTGGAGGCTATCTTTCTTCGATTGGACCCGCTGGATTCTCACCTCGTAACCATTTTGTAGCCCCTTATTTAGTTCCTAAGGGTTTTCTGAAACCCTTAGGAACTGAATGACAGCACAAGCCCGGCACGGGGATGATATCAGGATAGAGGTCAACGGGCACCCCCGTACCCGCATGGAAAAATTAGCCTAATCTGCCGGCCACTTTGGAATTGGATGAAGCGTCCTCGCGATTCTATCCCAACAAAACAAGTGACAATCCCGCAAAGAATCGGTAAAATGAACGTAACAGCAAACGAAAAGGTTGAGATATGAAAATTTTCTTTGTGCGGCACGGCGAGAGCGAAGCCAACTTGCTGCGAGTTATCTCTAACCGCGGGCGCGTCCACGGCTTGACCAATACGGGCATCGAACAGGCTCGCCAATTGGCCGGCCACTTTCGCGATCTTCCTGACCTGCGCATCTTCTCCAGCCCACTGCTGCGCGCCATCCAAACCGCTCAACTCCTCGCCGGCGAATTAAAAGCCCCCATGATCATCATCGACGCCCTGCGCGAATATGACTGCGGTGACCTGGAAGGCCAGAGCGACCAGGCCGCCTGGGAGGCTCACGCCGCGCTGCGCGAAGCCTGGCTGGTCCGCCGCGAGTGGCACTTGCGCCGTCCGGGTGGAGAAAACTTTTTCGATATCCGCGACCGGTTCGTGCCTTTCCTGCATGAACTGCTGGATCAAGACGATCCTCGCCCCATCCTCATGGTTGGGCACGGCGGCACGTACATGTGTATCCTGCCGCTGGTGTTGAATAATATCAATTTCGAAGAAATCTACAGCCTGCCCTTTCCTAATACAGGCTTTGTATTAGCTGAATCGACCCCTGAAGGGCTGGTATGCAAGGAATGGTGCGGGATCATAAAAGACCGCTGATCTTCGCTTATAATTGTCTCAAACGTATTTCCCCCAAATTTCTATCTGTATACATATTGATAACAAGGAGAGAACTATGCCAAGCACCGTCTATTTTGGGTCTGCTCGTCAATCCAAGCTGGTCGCCGAAGAAACATTGCCCGCCAAGCTCGACCTGATCCTGGAGCAATTGCACCTGCGCGACCGTGTCAAGGGCGAGCTGGTGGTTTTGAAGATGCACACTGGCAGCAACATCGGCTACTCCACCTTGCACCCAGTCTTCGTCCGCAAGGTCGTGCAAGCCATCAAAGATGGTGGTGGCGAGCCCATGGTCGCCGATATCGACTGGGACGTGCAGCACTCCTACGCTCGCGGCTATTCTCCTGAAGTGCTGGGCTGCCCCATCTTCCCCATCTCCGGCCCCTCGGACAAATACTACTATGCGCACAAGCATCCCTACAAAGGCATCGAGG
>JAEXTI010000314.1 GCA_023406965.1 Chloroflexota bacterium | reverse complement strand
TGATGCACAAGGCTTCGATCGTTTTGGCCGCCGGGGCGGATTTCCGCCTGATGGGCAGCAAGGCCACCCAGTTGAAGTCGAGCAAGCCGGTGGTGTCGGTCTGCGCGGTGCGCACGGGCTCGGGCAAGAGCCAAACCACCCGCCGCGTCTCGCTGGTCCTGCGCGAGATGGGTTACACCGTGGCCGCCATTCGCCATCCCATGCCCTATGGCGACCTGGTCAAGCAAACCGTGCAGCGCTATGCCTCCTATGCCGACTTAGATAAGCACGAGTGCACGATTGAGGAGCGCGAAGAGTATGAACCTCACCTGGATAACGGCGTGATCGTATACGCGGGTGTGGATTATGAAAAGATCCTGCGCCAGGCCGAACAAGAAGTGGATATCGTCTTATGGGACGGCGGCAACAACGACTTCTCGTTCTATAAGCCTGATCTGTCGATCGTGGTGGCCGACCCGCACCGGGCCGGGCACGAGATGAGCTATCACCCCGGTGAGACAAACATCCGCTCGGCGGACGTGTTTGTGATCAACAAGGTGGACACGGCTTCACCGGACGACGTGATTAAAGTGCGCGAGAACCTGTATGCGGTTAATCCCAACGCGGTGATCATTGAAGGCGCTTCTCGATTGATTGTCGAAGACCCTGCGGCCATTCGTGGAAAGCGCGTTTTGGTGATTGAAGATGGCCCCACCCTGACCCACGGCGAAATGGCCTATGGGGCGGGCTGGGTGGCTGCGCGCCGCTTTGGCGCCGCCGAGATCGTGGACCCGCGGCCTTACGCGGTGGGTACCATTGCCGATACCTATCGAAAGTATCCCTCCACCGGGCCGATCCTTCCGGCGATGGGCTACGGTGAAGCGCAGACCCGCGACCTGGAAGAGACGATCAACAAAGCCGACGTGGACCTGGTGATCAGCGCCACGCCCATCGACCTGACTCGGGTGTTGAAGGTGCGCAAGCCGATGCAGCGCGTGCGCTACGAACTGCAGGAGATTGGCCAGCCGACATTGGAAGACATTCTCAAGGCCAGGTTCGGCAAGTAGAAAGCGAGTTATAGGTTTAATTTCTTCGCCCGGTCGCCCATCGGTGGCCGGGCGAAGTTGTCGATTGTTTGGGTTTTCGTTGTGTAGGCCGGATTGAGCGGAAATTCATTTGTCTTTCACTGGCCTGATACAAGCGAAATCCGACGTTTTGAAAGGCCGTCGGATTTCGGGCAGTTACCGCACGGAATAAGATTCGCTGAATCTTCTCCATACCTTTTTTTGCCCTCAATCCGACCTACCCACTGTGGATGGGACGAACCGAGGAATGTTATAATCAAATCAGTAATTCTTGGTCTTAAAGCTGACGGCTGATAGCTTACAGCTTTCTTAAGGTGGTTTATGTTCGTCGATCGAGCGAAGATTCGAGTAAAAGCCGGCAACGGCGGAGATGGGATGGTGCACTTTCATCGCGAGAAGTACGTTCCCCGCGGCGGGCCAGATGGTGGCGATGGTGGGCGCGGAGGCAGCGTGATTTTTGAGGTACTGCCTACGCTGAACACGCTTTCGGCGTTCCGTTATAAGGATCGCTACGCTGCTGATGATGGCAAGCGGGGCGGCCCCAACAACATGTCCGGCAAATATGCCAGCGACCTGGTGATCCCGGTTCCGCCGGGAACGTTGATATACGATGAGAAGACCGAAGAACTGCTGGGAGACCTTGTTGAAAAAGGGCAACGCCTGGTGGTAGCCAAGGGCGGGCGCGGCGGGCGCGGCAACCAGCATTTTGCCACGCCCAGCAACCAGGTGCCCTCGATGGGCGAGAAGGGCGAGCCGGGCGAAGAGCGTCGGCTGCGCCTGGAATTGAAGTTGATCGCGGATGTGGGTATTGTGGGCATGCCCAATGCGGGCAAGTCCAGCCTGCTGGCTGCGGTGACCAACGCCGACCCCAAGATTGCCGATTATCCCTTCACCACGCTGGAGCCCAATCTGGGCGTGGCCGAGCTGGACATGGACACGACCCTGGTGCTGGCGGATATCCCCGGTCTGGTGGAAGGAGCCAGTCATGGGGTGGGATTGGGGCATACCTTCCTGCGCCACGTGCAGCGCTGCCGCGTTCTCATCCACATGCTCGACGGGCTTTCGGAAGATCCCCTGGCCGATTTCTCGCAGATCAACAGTGAGCTGGCCTTGTTCGACGAGCAGTTGGCGAAAAAGCCCCAATTGGTGGTGCTGAATAAAATCGATTTGCCTGAAGTGCAAGAAAAAGTTACCAAACTACGCAAGCAGTTTGAGAAACGCGGGCATACCCTTTACACAATTTCCGCTTACGCTCGCACCGAGGTAAAACCGCTGTTGTGGAAGGTGGCCGAGCTGATGCAAACTGCGCCCGAACTCGAGACACCCGAATCCATGCCGGTGTACCGCCCTGCGGAAGACCCCAACGCGTTCACCATTGAGCGCACGCCGGAAGGCTGGCGAGTGCATAGCAAAGCCCTGGAGCGGGCTGCTTCCATGACCTATTGGGAGTTCGACGCCCCAGTGCGGCGCTTCCAGCGTATGATTCACGCGTTGGGCGTGGAAAAGGCTTTGCGCGAAGCAGGCATTCAAGAGGGCGATACGGTCCTCATTGGCGACAACGAGTTGGAGTGGCAAGATTGAGATTGGGGGTTTTTGGCGGGACCTTTGACCCCCCGCACCTGGGCCATTTGATTTTGGCAGCCGAGGCGGTTGATCAACTGCACCTGGAACGGGTGTTGTGGGTGATCACCCCTGACCCGCCGCACAAGCTGGGGCG
>JAEXTI010000303.1 GCA_023406965.1 Chloroflexota bacterium | reverse complement strand
CAAACTCGACCCCCACGAAGAAAGCGTTGAGAGCGATGAGGATAAAGATGAGGGCGATCTGGCTGAAACTCATACAGTTTTGAGAACGGCAGCGGCTCCATACCCGACCACGGAGGCGCGGTCGCCGGTCTCATCGGCAGAGGTACTGTGATGCAGCACTTCCACGGTGTTGGCCCCCAAGTCGCGCGCAGCCCACAGCACGGCAGCCACGGCGCCCACGCCGCAGGCAAAGCCTTTTCCGCTGTGCTCGGCGGCAAAAAGATCGTCTGGATCGAAGTTTTTCAGGCGGCGCAACATTTCACCGTCCAGTTGGTTGGCTACCTCTTCCGGGTAGAAGTGAGATAGGTCGGTGCTGGCAACCAGCAAGAAGGAGCGGCCCTGCACTGTTTGGGCCAGGGCTTTGCCAAGCATCTGAGCCGTGCGCGGCGACTGGCTGCGCACCATGACGGGCAGGATTTGGAAAGGTTTGGCCAGAGCCACCTGCAGGAAAGGCAGGAGGATTTCAAGGGAATGCTCGCCGTCGTTGGCCACCGGGGTCAACTCAAGGCCGTTTTGCCCAAGGAACTGCGTCAGGCGTTCAACGGCAGGACGGTCGATAGGCATTGTGCCCAATGGGGTGGCGTAGGCGCGGTGGGCGGTGGTGAGCAGCGAGGCGGGGTGGGGGGCGTGCATGGGGGATACCACCACGACCAGCTCGGGAGCCTGCCCGCGCACGGCAGCAAAAGCATGCCCCGCGGTGCGCCCCGAGTAGCGATGACCGGCGTGAGGGGATACCAGGGCGATCACCTCACCGGGTAGGTCTGGGATCAGGGCGTCATCCAGGTAAGCCGTGATCTGACTGCGCAGGCGGCTTTCATTTCCCGTATACCATATGCCAGCGATCGGTGAAGGGCGTACTTCTGAAATTTGCGTGCTCATAGTGACTTACTGCAAGAAGTTCCAGGGGTTGACGCGGGTGCCGGAGGCGTTCATCAACTCAAAGTGCAGGTGGGGGCCGGTAGAATTGCCGGTGCTGCCCATCAGGCCGATGACTGCGCCCTGTGAGACGCTCTCGCCGCAGCCGGAATAGATCTGGCTGAGGTGGGCGTAAAGCGACTGCCAGCCGTTGCCGTGGTCGATGATGACCACATAGCCGTAGCCGCGCTCGTGCCAGCCCGAGTACACCACCACGCCGCTGTCGGTGGCGTAGATGGCGTTTCCGGTTTGCCCGGCGATGTCGATGCCCCAGTGATTGGTCTGCGGGGACCAGTCGTAGCCGGACAACCTGCGTTCGGTGGAAGGCCAGACGAAAGTGCCGCCGCCGATGAAGCCGTCGTAGACAGAGCCGCAGTAGCCAGGGCCAAAGACCTTGGCGGCGGCGGGGTCGGTGCGGCTGATCAGCGGGGCGCTCCAGTTGATGAAGTCGCGCGTGCCGCCAGGGACAAAGATCAATTTATCGGCTTCGATGTTGGGCTTGCTGAAATCGCCAATGGTTTCTTCGCTCAGGCCGTTGCCGGGCCAGGTGATGATATCTTCCGGGGTGACGCCAAAAAACTCGGAGACTCCATTGAGGCCGTCGGTGGCCGTCCAGCGGTAGAGGACGCCGTCGACCGGGAGGATGTTGAGCACCTGCCCGGGGCGCAGGCGGTGGGGGTCGTCGGCGAGGGTGTCAAAGTTGCCGTAAAGAATGCTCTGCGGCTGAAGGCCGAACTTTTCAGCAATGCCGAAGACGGTGTCGCCGTTTTGCACTTCGTAGGTGTTGATCTCGAAGCGGGGTTTTTCGGGCAGAATGGTGTGAATCTGCGCCAGGCGGATGATACCCTGGTCGAAAGCGCTGCCGGCGATCTTGAAGGAAGGGGCCGGAACAGTGGGCGTGATGGTGGGCAGGGGGGCAGCCATGGCAGCCAGTTCTTCGCTCTGGGTGACCTGGCCCTTTAAATAGAAACTGCCCATGACCCAAACCACCAGCAGGATCAAGGCGATGGATACAACCGCAGTTCCAATGCGCAGGGAAATTTCACCCAATCCCAAACGCAGAATTTTTTCCCAAATTTCGTTCCACCGGCGGCCGGGCCGCTCTTGAGGGGAATCGGGGTCTCCGGGTTCCTGTTGTTCTTCAGGAAGCAGAGAAGGGGACGAACTCGAATCCTCTGTCATGTAGTTGTTTCTAACCTCTTGAAACGATCATAACACAGGAAAATGGGAGGGTCAAGCGACGATTGACCTATGAAAGATGTGTTATCCTTGGGGTGTTAACCATTTGCAAGGCTAGCGAGGTTCGCTAGCGAAAATTGAGTGTTTCAGGAGATCTATGAAGGTTCCCGTGTGGCAAGAAGAAATCCGGGTAAAGGCCTCGGATGTGGATTTTCGGCAGCAGATGAAGATGACCAGCTTCTTCTTGATGATGCAGGATGTGGCTTCGACTCACGCGGAGCACATTGGTTACGGATACTACGATATGCTGGAAAAGCAGATGGCCTGGGTCATGTCGCGGATTAAGGTGCGCTTTTTGCGTTTTCCGCAGATGGGCGAGACCCTGACGGTGGAGACCTGGCCCAAGGGGGTGCGCCAGAAGCTGTTCTTCATGCGCGATCACCGCATGTTGGGCGCGGACGGGATGCCGGTGGCGCTGGCGACCACGGCTTACGTGCTGGTGGGGGCGCAGGCCCGGCGCATTTTGCCGCCTTCGGCGCTGGACGTAGTCGATCCGGACAACGACGGGCGGCACGCCCTGGACGAGGACCTGGAAAAGATCCTGCCGGTGGAGAGCCTGGAAGAGCGCTATGTGCTGCGAGCGGGATACAGCGCCACCGACATCATGCAGCATGTCAACAATGCCCGCTACATCGAGTGGATCGCGGACTGCTTTTCGATGGAAGAGCACGCCGCGTGGCACGCGGAATGGCTGCAGATCAACTTCAGCCGCGAGGTGAAGCCCGGCGAGTCGGTGACCATGCTGCGTGGGCAGCGCGAGGATGACCCCCAAACGTGGTACGTGTGCGGGGTGAACCAGACCAGCAATGAGAAGGCTTTTGAGGCGGAAGTACACTTTTTGAACGGGAACGGGTAGGAAAAAATGGACAGAATCGAGCTACTCTCTCCGGCCAAAGACCTGGAAACCGGCAAGGCCGCCATCAACTGCGGGGCCGACGCGGTCTACATCGGCGCAACGGCCTTTGGGGCGCGCGAGTCGGCGGGGAACAGCCTGGACGCGGTGCGCGAACTGATTGACTATGCTCACAAGTATTGGGCGCGGGTGTATGTGACGGTGAATACCTTGCTGCGCGACGACGAACTGGCGTCGGCGGGGTGCTTGATCCACGAACTATATGACTCTGGTGTGGACGCGATCATTGTTCAGGATACGGGCCTGCTGGAACTGGACCTGCCCCCCGTGCCGCTGTTTGCCAGCACCCAGATGCACAACCATAGCCCCGAGCGGGTGGCTTTTCTGGAGAAGGTCGGCATCCGGCGGGCTATTTTGGCGCGCGAACTGAGCCTGAGCGAAATTCGCGGCATCCGCCAGGCCACCACGCTGGAGTTGGAGACCTTCGTCCACGGGGCGCTGTGCGTTTCGTACAGCGGACAGTGCTATATGAGCTATGCGCTGGGCGGGCGCAGCGGAAACCGCGGGCAGTGCGCGCAGCCTTGCCGCCGGCCCTATGACCTGGAAGATGGCAGTGGCAAGCTGCTGCAAAAAGGAAAGCACCTGCTCTCGCTGCGTGATTTGAATTTGAGCGACGACCTGGGTGCGCTGCTAGACGCCGGGGTGTGCTCGTTCAAGATCGAGGGGCGGTTGAAGGACAAGGCTTACGTGATGAACGTGGTGGGGCATTACCGGCGCAAGCTGGACGCGCTGCTGGAAGGGAAGAAGCTGCGCCCGGCCTCCTCCGGCAAGGTGTATTTTGACTTTACGCCCAACCCGGCCAAGACTTTTAACCGGGGCTTTACCCAGTACTTCCTGCACGGGCGCAAGCAGCCGGTTGGCTCGCCGGACACGCCTAAATCGCTGGGCGAGCCGGTGGGGCGGGTGGTCAAGATCGAGCGCTATTCGTTCAGCCTGGACAGCAAGGTGGAAATTCACCGTGGAGATGGGTTGTGCTACTTCAACGCGGATCGTGAGCTGACCGGCACCACGGTCAACGATGTGCAGGGCGCGCGCATTTTTCCCAGCAAAGGCGAAGGGCTGGGGGTAGGCACGGAGGTATTCCGCAACCACGACCACGAGTTTTTGAGCTCGCTGGAGAAGAGCCAGACCGAACGCAAGATGGCCGTGCGGTTGCGGCTGGCGGAGACGATGAAAGGCTACGCGTTGTTCGCGTTGGACGAGGATGGCAATGAGACCATGTTCTCGATGGAGGCGGAGAAACTGCCCGCCGAGAAACCCGAGCAGGCCGACGCGGCGATCGATAAGCAGTTGCGCAAGTTGGGTGGGACAGAGTTTGAGTGTTCCTTCCTGCGCAGCGATCTTTCGCAACCTTATTTCATCCCCCTGGGGACGCTGAACGCGCTTCGCCGGGGAGCGGTGGAGGCGTTGTTGGAAGAGCGGGGGCGCAACTTCCCGCGGTTGAGCGGAGAAATTTTACGCAATGATGCGCCTTTCCCGGAGCAGAAGCTAAGCTACCGGGGCAACGTGCTGAACGAGAAGGCGCAGGCCTTCTATCAACGACACGGGGTGACGGAGATCGAGCCGGCAGCCGAGTCGGGGCTGGAGATGCGCGGGCGGCTGGTGATGACGACGAAGCACTGTCTCAAGCACCAATTGGCGGCGTGCAAACGCTTTGGAGGCACGCAGGTGGTGAAGGAGCCGCTGACGCTGGTGGATGAGGACGGCAACCGCTACGGGTTGAAGTTCGATTGCGCAAGGTGCGTGATGGAAGTATGGTTCGAGGGGAAGGATTGACCTGCAAATGGAAGAGGAAGAATTTCTCCACGAATTTCACGAATGACACGAATGGGAAGAAAAGAATTTTTCCGCGAATGCACACCAATGGACACGAACCTCTGGTAGGGGTGTAGCGATGGGAACAGACTGGTCATTAACCAGGGCCAAGCTACGCCCATGAAGAATAGAAGAGGAACCGCAGAGGCGCGGAGATCGCAGAGAGGCGCAGAGAAAAAAGGGGCGGAAAGAATTGGGAAGAGGATTACACTTTTTGACGGCTGACGGCTGACGGCTGACGGCTTTCTTAAAGATACCCGCTCCGAGCCATTTATCCGGTACAATCGTTCCCGTGGACATCCTTGCTAATCTCAACCCCCAACAAGAACAGGCCGTAACTGCCGGCGGCGGCCCTGTGCTGGTGCTGGCTGGCCCCGGTTCTGGAAAGACGCGCGTACTGACCCAGCGCGTGGCATATTTGATCAACCGCATGGGTGTGCCGCCCTACCGCATTTTGGCGGTGACCTTTACCAACAAAGCCGCTCGTGAGATGCAGGCCCGGCTGGAGCGGGTGCTCGAGCAAAGCGTGCAAGGTATGTGGCTGGGTACTTTTCACGCGGTGTGCGCGCGCATCCTGCGCCGCGAACAGCAGTACCTGCCTTTTACATCCAGCTTTGTGATTTTTGACGATGATGATCAGACCTCTTTGATCCGCCGGGCGTTGAAGGACCTGAAGCTGGATGAGAAGAGTTTCCGGCCCAACAGCGTGCACAGCGCGATCTCTAATGCCAAAAATAACCTGATTCTGGCGGATGATTACCCGGCGGGCACGTATCGCGACGAGGTGGTCGCGCGGGTGTATAAGCGTTACCAGGAACTGCTGTTGGCCAGCAATGCAGTGGATTTTGACGACCTGCTTCTGTATACATGGAAGTTGATGAATGACAATCCTGACCTGCGCGAGCAGTACCAGCGGCGCTTTGAACACATTCTGGTGGATGAATTCCAGGACACCAACCTCGTGCAGTACAGCCTGCTGCGGCTGATCACTGGAGCCCACGGCAACTTGTTCGCCGTAGGAGACGAAGACCAGTCCATTTACCGCTGGCGCGGGGCGGATTACCGCAACGTGCTGCGCTTTGAGGAAGATTACCCGGCGGTGCAAAAAATCCTGCTAGAGCAGAATTACCGCTCGACGCAAAACGTGCTGGACGCAGCCCAGGCGGTGATCGACAAGAACCGCTATCGAACTCGAAAAAAACTAAAATCGATGCCTGAGAAGGGCGCGGGCGAGCGGCTCTCGCTTTATGAGGCAGTCGATGATTACGGCGAAGCGGCTTTTGTGGTGGATACCATCCAGCAATTGATCATCAATAAGCGGGCCAAGGGCGGCGATATGGCGGTGATGTACCGCACCAACGCCCAATCACGCCTGCTGGAAGAGGCTTTTTTGCGAGCGGGCATGCCCTACCGGCTGGTGGGGGCGCAACGCTTCTATGGACGCAAAGAGATCAAGGACGTGATCGCCTACCTGCGCCTGGTGCAGAACCCGTTTGACGAGGTGAGCCTGGCGCGGGTGATCAACGTGCCGGCGCGGGGCATTGGCGACAAGGCCCAGTTGAATCTGCAACTGGCAGCACAGGGCGCCGGGGTGAGCGCGGGCGAGGTGCTGCTGCGCCTGGCGCAGGAGGGTAAGCAGTCGCCCTTCTGGGAGAAGTTGGGACGTTCGGTGACTTTGCTGGCCGATTTTGGTTCGCTGCTGGCCGGCTGGCGCGCGCAGGCCGACGTGATGCCGCTGCCCAACCTGTTTGATCGGGTACTGGATGAAGTGACCTACGAAAATTTCATCAAGGACGGTAGCGAGGAAGGCGACGGGCGCTGGGAAAACGTGCAAGAGCTGCGCCGGCTGGCGTTTGAGTACGAGGAACGCGGGCTGACGGCGTTCCTGGAAAATCTAGCGCTGGTTTCAGACCAGGATACAGTACAGGAGGGGGCCGAAGCCCCGACTCTGCTCACACTGCACGCGGCCAAAGGCCTGGAATTCCCGATCGTGTTCATCACCGGGCTGGATGACGGGGTGCTGCCGCACAACCGCTCGCTGGACGACCCTGAAGAGATGGCCGAAGAGCGGCGCCTGTTTTACGTGGGGCTGACGCGCGCCAAGCAGCGCGTGTACCTGGTGCGGGCGGCGCAGCGCAACGTGTACGGCAACTTCCAGGATTCGATCGCGTCGCGCTTTTTGGACGATATCCCCGCGAATCTGTTGCAAGAGCAGGCGGGGGGCTTTCGGTCGCGGGGCGGCGGAAGAGCCCAAAAGCAGCAGCAGGCCACCTGGGAGAGCCGCGCGCTGCGTACGCAAATCGGCGCAGCCGCGCGCCAGCAGCCCGCCGCGCCGGTCATCCAGCAGCAGTTCCGCCCGGGGATGCGCGTGCGTCATTCGGCCTGGGAAGAGGGGATTGTGCTGGAGAGTAAGATCCTGGACGGCGATGAGACCGTGGATGTTTTCTTTGAGTCGGTGGGCTTCAAGCGCGTGGTGGCGTCGCTGGCAAAGCTGGAGATTATTAAGAAGTAACTACTCAGCCATAGGTAGAAAAGACCTGAATTTGAGATGCGTTTGCGGTTCGATGCGCCCCACAGACATTTCAAATTTAGAAACATCTCCACACCCTGAGCGGGGTTACCAGGTGTATTTTGGCGGAGATCGCTTCGGCGCCAGGCTCCTCGCGATGACAGTTAGCCATTAAAGCAACAACGCTCCCGGTGCGGTCGGGAGCGTTGTTGCTTGATATTAATCCCCGGTGGGGTGAAATGCCTTTCCGGGGAAAATTGCTTATTCCGGAAGAGGCGACGAACAGCCAGTAAAAGCACCGGCTATGCAATTGGGTGGCTCTGAGCTGAGATCAGGCATCCTGACGTTCGTTCTCCATGCTGGTGAAGCTGATAGCGCCAAAAACGACCCCGATGACAGCGACCACTACGTATACGATCCACATAGGGCACCTCTCTTCTCACCACGGATAAAAATAACAACCGGATCAGCGGCACCGGCGTGTGCAGCGATGATCCTTGCAGAGCAAGGGTGACCCTTGCATCTATATTAATTAACGTACAACTCGCGAAAAAGTTTCAGCGAATTCCTTACGGGTTTGTAAGGCACGATACGCAAGCTCAAGTTGTCTTTGGTTCTCTCTGCATGCACACCCCCGTGTTCATGAAAAAGGATTTGTTGAATATAGTGTAGCACATCCGTTCTTTCCTGTACCTTGCAATTGAATTGCAAAGTGATGAGCTAATTATCAGACGCGGAAAATGTCGCAAGGTTAACAGAGCAGGGCGGGCCGTCGGCCCGCCCTGGTGCTGATATCAAGTTCTCCTTGACTGGATTATCTGGTGATAACAGGCAAGAAGATGAGTCGCGGTTGTGTGATGACTAAATCAAACTCATCGTACACTTTTCCTCCGCTGCCATCGGAGGCTGTGACGCGGATGGTGATTGTGCCTACGGCGCTCAAGGGAGCCGTGCCGGTGAATTTGCCTGTGGTAGAGTTAAAAGCCAGCCAGGCAGGTAGAGGTTCATCAGGCGAGACCTTTGAGGTGAGGGTGAGGGTGGTCGAGTCAATGTCGGCGAAGGCGCCCGCCGGGAGGGTGAAGGTGAAGGGGGAGTTGGCCAGGAATTCCTGGTTATCCAAAGGGATGGCGACCGTGGGATCATCGTTGACTGGGTTCACCGTGACCGTGACCGTGGCGGAATCTGTGCTGCCCAGGCTGCCCAAAATGGTGTAGTTGAAGGTGTCGACGCCGCTCCAGTTTAAATCGGGAGTGTAGGTAACCTTGCCACTGGTGATGACCGCTGTGCCGTGGGCTGGGTCGGTTACGTTTTGAATGGTCAACGCGCCGCCGTTGTTGTCGGCGTCATTGGAGAGGACATCAATTTCGACCGGGGTTTCTTCAGGTGTCGTGGTTGAGTCGTCCGTTGCTGTGGGCGGTGTGGTGAATGCCAGGCCAATCAAAACCGGGTCGTGGTCGGAGGAGCGATAGGGGTTCGCCTGGTATAGATCAGGGGATAATGAGTATGGCTCGGTGGCATCTTTGTATTCGGTGTTGTAATCAATGACCGCGGGCTCGTCGGCATTGATGTGCCAGTAATTGACGCCCGTGATGTAATTGCCCAGGCTGGCGGTGCTGAGAGCATGATCCAGGTAACCCACCGTGCCATCAAAGACGTATGAATAGCGCTCGGTGGACGTGAGGTGGACAGCCACCTGATCGATCAGACCGCCGCTGGTGAGGGTTTCGATGGGGTCTTCGCCGCCATAGGCGTTGAGGTCGCCAATGACTAAGACGTCGGGGTCCACCGGAACGAGGGTGCTGTTGATCCAGCCCAAAAGCGTGTTAGCCATCGCCACGCGAGTGGCGTTGAAACAACCACCATCCATACCCAAATCGGCGTCTCCGCCGGTAGGATTGTCGGAGCAGCGCTTGGATTTGAAATGGTTGACGACCACGCTGAAAGTTTCGGAGCTAGAAAGTTCGCGGAAGGTTTGGGCCACCGGGTAACGATATTCGTCGAAGGGATCCGCGTTGGCGCTGATCGATCCACCAACCGTTTGAACGGTTGTAGTACGGTAGATGAAGGTGGTCTTGATTTCGTCTGGGCCATAACCCAGGGGCGGGTCGGCGATGACGGCGTAAGGGCCACAATCGGTAACATCGTTCAGACCGTCATAAGTTGAATAGCCATTCAAGAGAGTGTTCACCGCCGTAGTACCGTTGTTCTCGATCTCGATCAAGCCAACCACATCGGCATCCAAAGCGCAGATGGCATTGACCAGCTTCTGGTGCTGGCGGATAAATTCGGTTGCGTTGTTTGCCCCGCGAGAGCCGAAGGTGGTGAAGTAGTTCAACACGTTGTAACTGGCAACCTTGATCTGACCACCGATCTGCGGCGGGGCAGCCGGGCGGCCAACGGTGGTGAACACCGGTGCGACGGTAGGATGCAGGCGGTAATACACGTCGGGGAAGGCGTCCGTGGGGGTGGGGTTGCTGTTGATTTCACCCTGGTCGAGCACGCCGGTTAGTCCGGCAACGGTATCGCCGGCGCGTAGGGCACCATCGGCGGCGTAGTAGGGAATGGGAGCGGGATTCTGGGTGGTGGAACCGTCATCAAGGATGATCATGCGGCGCAAATTACTGGCAAAAGTTAAGCCGGTGTTTTCGTTGATGTGGTTAACGATGCGACCGCCCGAGCCGAGGGTGAGCTGTCCGAAGCGGCCCTGGAAGAAGTTTTGCTGCACGGTGAGCGTTTGGGGGATGGTGATGAGCATGCCCTCATAGCGCTCGAGGTAGGTGACCGGATCTTCACTTTCAGGGACAGGTAAGTTGACCACCGTGGGCGCAACGCTCTGGCCCGTAGCGCATACCACGGGATCTAAGACGCTAGCCAACTGTGTTTGGTGGTTCATGTGACCATAATCGTTTGTACCACCTCCAAAGTACTCTTGAACCGTCCCGGTCAGCCGTACGTAATCGCCCGCTCCGGTTGGGAATGAGGTGTTATAGACAAAGATGGCTTCGCTGGTCAGCGGGTCGGCGTCGGGTACGGCGGATTGGACAAAGAATCCGCCTAACCGGTTGCTGGCCTGATAGTCGCCGGTGACAATGCCTTCGATGGTCACGCTTTGGCCCACCAATGGGCTGGCGCTGGTTGAGCCCTGGATGGCAGAAATGGACGTGGTCGCGCCACCGCCGCAGGCGCTGGTGGCGAATTGCCAGGAATAATCGGCTGCCATCGTGTCGATCGTGCCGTCGAGGTCGCTGACTTGGGCAGCGTGAACTGTGGCGCGACAGGTTGTGTTGCCAGGCAGGTTGGTGGTTGGATCGATGGCGCGCGTGCTGCCCGTACCGCTGAGATCGGTCGGAATGTTGGTTCCAACCGGGCATTCCAGCGTGAACCAACCGGGGGCGGTGGTGACATTTTCATTGAAATTAACGGTCAGGCTAACCGCCGGGCTTACGCCGTTTGCGCCGTTCGACGGGACCACGGAAACGACAGCGGGAGGTGAATCGACAATAGGAATGCTGAAACTAAAAACATAGTCCTCAGCCATCGCGCTCCCCGGCGTGTCCGTGTCGGTGATGCTGGCGGCAGTGACTGTCACTGTGCAGACATAGTCTGCGTTGAAAGGATCTGCCGGATCAAGGGTGAATGTTGCCGAAGGATTGGTCTCGGCGATAGAAAAGCTGCGCGCACTGCTGTTGCAGGAGAGTGAAAAGGCGCCTGGGGCAGCGTTGACAGGCTCACTAAAGTTGACCACCAAATTGGCGGTGGTACTCACGCCAGATGCTCCATCGGTGGGGACGGTGCTGGTCACGGTGGGATTCGACGCGCAGGAGTTGGGCGCGGTGCTGCTGTTGCGGGGCGCAGGCGTTCCAACCGTAAAGTCCGTTGAATTGTCATCTTCATCCACGCAACCGGCCGAATTGCGCAGGGCGGCAGTGGTAACCGAGAGCGCAGGCACGGTTGCAGTACCTTCTTTGCAATTGGCAGAACCGTATCCGACGAAATCGAGCACAGTTCCTCCCAGCGGACAAGCGCCGGACAAGGCGGTGGTGGAGTTAACCAGCGCCACCTTTCCGTTTGTGCCGCTCATGTCGATAGTGCTGGTTATGTCCGGAGTTGGGAGATCGGCCCCGTTGGTTCCCCCAGAATTTAATTGAACCAAGTAATAGCTGAATGGTTGAATGCTTCCTGATAAATTAAGACGATTTCCCCAGGTGGTACCACTGGCAGAGCCATATTGAATCGAAAGGCCAGAGAGAGAAACAACCGAGTTGGTTGGATTGAATAGCTCCACGTAGTCATTTTTGTATACGGCATTGGAGAGCCCCCCACCGCCATATACCTGGCTGATACGAATATTGGTGGCGCCGGCTTCCACGAATGCCGATGGGGAAGTCGTGAACACCCCACCCAGCGCAATGATGAAAGCAATGAATAAGTTAAAAAGTTTCCCTGACCGCATTGTGTTCCTCCTGAAAGATGCGCCATTGTAACATGCAATGTGTCCCAGATTGTGACACGCCGCGAAAATGGGGCGAATTCTGGCAAAAAAGAAGGGGTTGGCCCCTGGTTTTGCGCCAGGAACCAACCCCGTCAACGAATCGGTGAGTATAACCAGGTTTATCTTGCGATGATTGGCAAGTAGATCCGCAGGGTCTGGATGACGATGTCATCCGCATACTCGGGGTGGGCTTTGTAGTTGCGAACGCGAATGCGCGCGCCGTCTCCATCTTCGGATACCAAGCCCGTCACGCTGACATAGTCACCCACGACGATGTCTGCCAGGTTGCCGTTGTAGCCATCCAGGAAGACACGCACCTGGCCGCTGCCGTCATTGACAAAGATGGTATCCGTGCCGGTCTTGGCGGTAACAAAACCGGATACCTGGGCCAGGCTGCCCTCATTGGCTTCCAGAGTGGCCTGGAGCGTGGTGAGCGGTGTTGGAATCGGCTCGCCGGTGCTGGCGCCAATTACCTGCACCATTTCGGCTTCGAAGAACTCAATTTCGGTGTCTCCGTTGTAGATGCCGATGGTGCCAACTGCCCGGACGCGCGTGCCGCGAGTGAAAGCGGTGGGGTCAATGTCACCGGCGGGGGCGTGCACCGTAATGCCGCCTGTATCATCGCGCAGGTACAACACGTTGAAGAATTCGCCGTAAGCTGCGGTGATTTCGCCTTCCACCCACACCAGATTGCCCAATTGGTCGGGCTGGTCTTCAACCGCCTGGGCGCGGACTTCGGCGACTGTGGATTTGGTCAGCGGAGTGCCCAGTAGCCACATGATGGATTGAAGATTGAACAGCTCGTTCTGCCGTCCGT
>JAEXTI010000201.1 GCA_023406965.1 Chloroflexota bacterium | reverse complement strand
CATTGGGGCTGCTCCATGTATTTGATCCTCTGTATTTACTCACCGAAGCTGGGAAAATTCCTTTTCACCTTTGGCGTGAGTAGTTACGATCCTCTTGAGGGGGAACTGCGGCTTAGTTTAACCGCGTTGGGCCCGAATGGCAAGAGCGGCTTTTTGGGGATATACTTTCTCTATCCACTATGAACACCAAGCGTAAATCTCGCGGAAAACGAATCATCTTGGGCATCTTCCTCACCCCGCTGCTGCTGTGCCTGGCGGGCGGATTGGCTTCTTACCTGATCAATCGCGGCCTGCCGACCGAGTCGGCGCAGGCGGAGATGCTTTCACCCGCTGCCGCAACTCACGTCCGCGAGGCGCAACAATTGAAAGTCGAACTGGGCGACGAAGTTTGGCCTGGGGTTGGCAGCGCGGGCATTCCGTTGATGGTGTTCAACGAGCGCTACGCCTTCTTGTGCGGGGTCGAGCAAGCCCCGCCCGGGTGGGAGCGCGCCGAAGGCCAGCCTTGCTTCCGCGGGGTTTACCCCAATCCGCAGGCCTTCACCCACGAGGTCGGCGGGCGCTGGTTTGGCAGCATGACCACGCAAGAGTATATGGGCATTCGCCTACGCGAAGAGATCTCGGAACAACTGCCCGGGCCGCTGGCAGCCGTGTTCCCCTACGGGTTGATCACCCCGACCCTGGGCACGGATCGCTACCTCGGCGCGCTGGTGCACGAATCCTTCCACGCCTTCCAGGCCGAGACGGCCCGGCCGCGTTTTGACGACGCCGAGCGCGCCTATCCTACTGGGGATGCCTACTGGGTGAACGACACAAGCGCGCGCGAGCAATGGAAGCGGGAGACTCAAGCCCTCTATGACGCGCTCAACGCGCAAGACGAAGCCGAAATGCGCAGGTTTGCCGCCGAGTTTTTGTCCATCCGCGCCGAGCGACGGAGCCAGACATTGAAAGATGAGAGCTTGGTGCTGTATGAAAAACGCTACGAGTGGCTGGAAGGCATGGCGAAGTATGTGGAGCTAAACACCTTGCTGGCTGCCGCGCACACGCCCAACTATGTGCCCGATGCGACCCTGGCAACGGACAAGAACTTTCATGACTATTCTCAGATCGACGCCCTGTGGAAAAGCGAGCTGAATCAAATGAAACGGCAGGCCGGGCTGGAAGGCGACACGCGCTTCTATTACACCGGCATGGGTCAGGGTGAACTGCTGGACCGGCTGATGCCGGATTGGAAGAGCCGCCTGTTCGCAGAGGGCGTGTGGCTGGAAGATTTGCTGGCAGAAGCGCTGCATTAGTCAGAAAATTGGTTCTACTAACCTCTTGACTCTCCCCTAAGGGGAGGCCGTATACTGAGTTCGTTGATGGCCTTCAACAGACTTTGGGGGGCTGCGCGAGCCCTCCGCTACCGGACAAGGAAGGAAGATGCTCAAGATCGGTGACTTTTCAAAGCTGGCCCATGTGACCGTCAAGACCCTGCGGTATTATGCCCGCCTGGGACTGCTGCAACCCGCCTGGACCGACCGCTTCACCGGCTACCGCTACTACACGCTGGAGCAACTGCCGCGCCTGAACCGCATCCTGGCGCTCAAGGACCTGGGCTTCTCGCTGGATCAGATCGCCGGGCTGGCCAAGGACAACCTGCCCGTCGAGCAGATTCGTGGGATGCTGCGCCTCAAGCAAGCCGAGTTGGAAGAGCACATCCTGGCCGAGCAGAACCGGCTGGTGATGGTGGCGGCCCGCCTGGAGCAGATTGAACACGCCGGGCAGCCGGGCACGGGCGCGGTACTGGTCAAACGTGTAGAAGCCACGCCTCTGGCGGTGACCCGCCAGGTGGTGCCCTCCGTTGAGCGGCTGCCGCAGCAACTCAATTGGATGGTTGGCGAGTTGAACGACTGGCTGACCAGCCAGAACGTGACGGCGGCTGGACCGTGGATGGCGCTGTACCAAAACACAGAGTACCGCGAGCGCGACATCCCTGTTGAACTGGGGGTAGTGGTCGATTCCGGCGTGCTCACGCGCCCTGGCTTGGCGGTAGGTGGCAAGATCAGCCTGCGCCGGCTGCCCGTGGTGGCCGAGATGGCCTCGCTGGTGCACAGCGGCACGGTGGAGACTCTGCCCCAGGCGTACACCGAGTTGTATGCCTGGATGGAGGCGGCTCATTACACCCCCGCCGGGCCCGCCCGTGAGTTGTACCTGCGCGACACGCAGCCCAGCGGGAAATTCAGCCAGGTCATCGAAGTCCAGGTGCCGGTCGAACGGCCTTCCGCCTTGAAAACTCAGTCGAAGAAAGAAATGGAGATGGCGATGGATATCCGCTTTGTGACAAAACCTGCATTTACCGTGGTTGGGTTGGCCTATCACGGCAAGAACGAAAACAACGAGATCTCCCAGATGTGGGGTGAGTTCAACCAGAAAGTGGCCCACTACCCCGAGCCGTTCGAAGCCTGCTACGGCGTGTGTAAGATGATCCCCGGGCTGCCGGAAGGCCACTTCGAATACGTGGCCGGGTACGAACTGCCGGAAGGGGGAGCTGTCCCGGAGGGCATGGTAACGCGGCACATCCCCGAATACCGCTACGCCGTGTTTGCTCATCGCGGCGGCATGGAGACCCTGGGGCAAACCTACCAGAACATCTATAAGGTCTGGCTGCCCGAAGCCGGGTTGAAACCAGTGGAAGACGGGCTGGACATGGAAGTGTACAACGAGGAGTTTGACGATTTCTCGGAGAAGTCGGTTTTCTACATCTACGTGCCGGTGCAATAACCCAACAATAGGGGAAGATCCACCCCAAATAGAAGCAGGCGGCGCGAATGCGGCGCCGGCTTCTATTTTGGG
>JAEXTI010000177.1 GCA_023406965.1 Chloroflexota bacterium | reverse complement strand
TTTGCTCGCGGCGCAACTGCCAGATGCCGTAAGCGCCAAGAAGCACCAGCACCAGCCCGCTGACCAGGCGCAAAATGCCGGCAAAAGGGGCTAATAGCACAGCCAGGGCCTGCCCGGCGATAGCTGCCAGGGCGGCGTAGACCAGGTCGGCGGTGGCTGCCCCGGCCCCGGCGGCAAAGCCGGAGGCAAATCCGCGCCGGAGCCCGGCTTCGACGATGAGGATGGCGATGGCCCCCACGGGGATGGCGATGCCGTACCCGGCGATGACACCTTGCAGAAATGCGTCCATAGGGTTGGATTTTACCAGACAATTCGGAGGGGTTGCTCCTATTTTTAGGGAGCAGTTATTCCTTTCAGGCGAGTTTCGGTTTTGCGAACCCAACCCCAACAATCGGCGACGCTTTTGGGCGAGGGTGGGCGCACGCCGTGCGCCCTTACAGGGAGGTTTTCGAGCAAGCAGGTTTCTAGCAAGAGCGCAAAACGGGTTGTGGACTATAATTTATCGTAGATCTCTCTGAAAGGACAACCTATGACTCCGAATCCTGTATTGCGAAAATTGGGTTTCTCCAACAGCGACCGTGTGGCGATCATCCACGCCGACGACGTGGGCATGTGCCAGGCTACTGTGCAGGCCTATGCCGAATTGGAGGCGTTTGGGTTGGTCTCTTGTGGGGCGGTGATGATGCCCTGCCCATGGGCTTTGGAGGCGGGCCGGTATGCCCGCGAGAATCCCCAGGCCGATTTGGGCGTTCATTTGACCCTGACCTGCGAGTGGCAGTATTACCGCTGGGGACCGATTTCGACGCGGGATCCGGCCAGCGGATTGATGGACGCGGAGGGCTTCTTCCCGCGAAAGTCTCGCGAGGTGCAGGAAACCGCCGACCCGCAGGCCGCTCGCCGCGAGTTGGAAGCGCAGATTGCCAGGGCGCGGGCAGTGGGCATCCCGGTGACGCACCTGGACACGCACATGGGTTCCATTGTTCACCCCAAGTTGCTCGATCATTACATCGAGCTGGGCGTGAGCACGCGCACCCCGCTGATGCTCTACCGCTGGGATGCAGCTACCTTGCAAGGACTGGGGCTGGACGCCGCCACCGCCGAAGGGGCCGCGCAGATGCTCAAGGGGCTGGAGGCACAGGGCTTCCCCCTGCTGGATCATATGTCCACCATTCACCTGGATAAGCCCGATCAGCGCTTTGAGCAGGCCAAAGCCGCCTTTGCCGCCATGCAGCCGGGCATTACCCACTTCATCATCCATCCGGCGGCGGATACGCCTGAACTGCGCGCCATTTCACCCGATTACCGGGCGCGAGTGGAGGATTACCGCACCTTCTTGCGCGAGGATTTGCGCGAGGCGATCCAAGCCATGGGTGTCCAGGTCATTGGATACCGCAAGCTGTGGGAATTGCTGAACTGAGGAGAGAACCATGCAAACCAATGAAGCCCCCAGGCCGGTGAAGCTGAGCCTGAGTTACAAGGTTGTGTGGGGCATTGCCGCCCTGGGCACTTCGGTGATTTCCGGCGTGTATGGCGCGATGCTGACCATCTTCTACCAAGATTACCTGGGCGTATCGGCCAGGTGGATTGGCATTGCCTCGTTGATTTACGCGATTTGGAACGCGATTAACGACCCGTTGTTTGGCTACATCACCGACAGCACGCGCACCAAACGCGGGCGGCGCATCCCGTATATGCGCTATACGGCCCCGTTTTTGGCACTGACGTTTATCCTGGTGTGGTTGGCCCCGCAAGGCGCGGGGGATACCACGCTGTTCATCTGGATGCTGGTGACGATGCTGCTGTACGACACCTGCTATACGATGATCGGGCTGGTGTATTCGGCGTTGCTGCCCGAAGTGACGGAGTCGGATTCGGAGCGCAACGGACTGCAAATCTCATCGTCTTTGTTTGGTCTGTTGGGTACGCTGCTGGGCTTCATCATCCCCGACCTGGTGCGCCCCAAGACCGGCGACGCCTCGTTCCTGCCCTTCCGCGTGGCGATGATCGTGATTGCCGTGGTGGCAATGGTTTTGATCATCAGTACCACATTGAAGGTCAAAGAGCGCCGCGAGTTCACCCAGGTAGATAAGCCCCTGCCGCTGGGGCAGGCGCTGCGCTATACCTTCACCAGCAAGTCGTTCCTGGTGTTGGTGTCGGCCAATTTTATGTCGATTTTGATGCAGTCTCTGCTGTTGGGGGCTATTTTCTATCTGGCCGATTATGTCTTGCAGATCAACACGATGATTTTGCTGGCATGCCTGTTCGTGCCGTTGATCATTGGCGTGCCGATCACCACGTTGATCCGTAAACGCCTGGGCGTGGTGGGTGCCCAGCAGTTGCTGTTGGTGATTGCGGGAATTGGGTTGACCCTGGTGGCGGTGGTGCCGGCGGCTTTGATCCCGGTGTGTATCGGTCTGGCAGGCTTTGGCCTTTCGGGACCGCAGACGCTGACCAACCTGTTGTTTGCCCAGGTGGCAGACGAGGACGAGCTGCGCACGGGCGTGAGGCGCGAGGGAGCTTTCTTTGGGGTGAATGCATTGATCACCAAGCCGGCCCAATCGGTGGCCATTGCGTTGACGCCTTTCATCCTGGAGGCGACCAATTTCGTCACTCGTGAGGCGAACAATGGGGTGGCTTTCCTGGATCAGCCTGAGAGCGCGTTGATTGGCATCCGCGCTGTGGGCGGGTTGATCCCCGGCCTGGCCATGCTGCTGGGCGCGATCATTTTGATCTGGTAC
>JAEXTI010000119.1 GCA_023406965.1 Chloroflexota bacterium | reverse complement strand
GTGCCCGCTCCGGTATGTGTTAAGTTTTTGGATTTATAGGGAGTGACATGCTCGATCGCGATGTGCTGGTGACTTTTGGAGAACAGGCCGAACAAGAGGTTCGGGAGAACATCCTGCAGTTTTGGATGGAGAAGGTCATGGATCGGGAGAACGGGGGCTTTTACGGAGAGGTCTCGTTTGAAGGTATGGTCAAACCGCAAGCCAAAAAAGGCGGAATCCTGACCAGCCGGATCGTGTGGACGTTCTCGCATGCATTCCTCCAGTTTGGCGACCCGACGTACCTGGATGCGGCGACGCATGCCTTTCGATTCCTGGCGGACCATTTATGGGATGCGGAATTCGGCGGGATCTACTTCAGCGTGGATTACCAGGGGCGGCCGGTGGATGTGATGAAGCACGTGTATGCCAACTCGTTTGCCATGTACGGACTGGCGGAATATTACCGGGCTTCAGGCGACCGGCAGGCATTGGAGATGGCGATCAAGATTTTCGAGTTGTTTGAGGAGCGCTGCCGGGATGCCCAATGGGGCGGGTACCTGGAGGCATTCAGCCGGGAGTGGGGCTTGATCAACGATGCGCGCCTGTCGGATAAAGAGGCTTTTAACATTCCCAAGTCGATGAACACGCATCTGCACCTGATGGAGGCTTTCACTTGCCTGCTGCGGGTGTGGGATGCGCCGCTGCTCAAGCAGCGGGCCAAGGAAATGATTGAGATTTTCCTGGAGAAGATCATCAATCCTAAGAACGCGCACTTTCTGTTGTTCTTTGAAGAGGATTGGACCCCGACCGCAGGTGAGATTTCTTACGGGCATGACATTGAGGGTAGCTGGCTGTTGACCGAGGCGGCAGATGTGCTGGGCGACCCGGAGATGATTGCGCGGGTGAGGCCGGTGGCGGCGCGCATGGCCGAAGCGGTTTTCGCTGAAGCGCTGGATTCGGACGGGTCGATTCTTTACGAGGCAACGCCTGAACGGCTGACCCACGACTTCAAGGAATGGTGGGCTGAGGCAGAGGCTGTGGTAGGTTTTTTGAACGCTTACCAGTTGACCGGCGACGAGAAATTCTGGCGGGCAGCGTTGAACGCCTGGGAGTGGATTCAGTTGTATCTGATTAACCGTCAGGATGGCGAGTGGTATGCGCGGCGTACCCGAGATTTGCAGGTAGTGGAACAGCCTCTGGTCAGCTTTTGGAAGTGCCCATACCACAACGGCCGCTGCTGCTTTGAGGTTCTTGAACGAGTTGAAAAGCTGGAGCAGGGGGCATGAAAGCTATTTTGGTGCTGTTCGACTCATTGAACCGGCGATTTTTGCCGCCATATGGGGCGGAGGGAGTTCATGCGCCGAATTTTCAGCGCCTGGCTGATCACAGCGTGACTTTTGACAATTGTTATGTGGGCAGTATGCCATGCATGCCTGCCCGGCGGGAACTGCACACCGGGCGGTATAACTTTTTACACCGCAGTTGGGGGCCGTTGGAGCCGTTTGATGTGTCTATGCCTGAACTGCTGCGCAATCACGGCGTTTATACTCACCTGGTCAGTGACCATTTCCACTATTGGGAAGACGGAGGCGGCTCGTATCACACGCGCTACAGCTCGTGGGAAGGAGTGCGCGGGCAGGAGGGCGATCTGTGGAAGGGAGAAGTGCGCGCCCCGCAAATTCCACAAACCTTGCCTACCAATCGTGTCAATTCACGGAATTGGCGACAGGATTGGGTGAACCGGAAGTATATAGGCGATGAGAAACTCCACCCGCAGCATGTGACCTTTGAATTGGGGCAGGAATTCATCCGCACCAACGCCGGAGAGGACAACTGGTTCTTGCAAATTGAGGCCTTTGACCCGCACGAGCCGTTCTTTACCCCGCAGAAATACAAAGACCTGTACCCGCACGAGTATGACGGCCCGCACTTTGACTGGCCGGATTATGACCAGGTGCGCCAGTCGCCGCTGGAGGTGCAGCACATGCGCTTTGAGTACGCGGCGCTGGTGAGCATGTGCGATGCGCATTTGGGCAGGGTGCTGGATTTGATGGATGAACTGGGATTGTGGGAAGACACCTTGTTGATCGTAGGCACTGATCACGGCTTTTTGCTGGGAGAACACGATTGGTGGGGCAAGAACATGCAGCCGTTCTATGACGAGGGGGCGCATACACCATTGTTCATCTGGGATCCGCGCTGTGGCCGAAAAGGCGAGCGCTGCGCCAGCCTGGCTCAAATGATCGATTTGCCGGCAACGCTGCTGGAATACTTTGGTGTAGAACGCCCGGCGGAAATGCAAGGTATCTCGCTGCGTGAGGCGCTTGCCAATGGGGCAGCGACTCGCGAGGCGGCGCTGTTTGGAATGCACGGTGGGCATATCAATGTGACAGATGGTCGAACCGTGTATATGCGGGCGCCGGTGTCGCCAGACAACACGCCGCTGTACGAGTACACGCTGATGCCCGCGCACATGAACAGGCTGTTCAGCGTGGAAGAAATGCGGGGGGCCGAGATTGCCGGACCGCTGGCCTTTACGCAGGGCTGCCCGGTGATGCGCATTCCGGGGAGAGGATCCAGCGGACCGCATTCGTTTGGAACGCTGCTATTTGACCTGCAAAATGACCCTCACCAGGAGTCACCGTTTGAAGACGCAGAGCTTGAAAAGCAAATGGCAGCGCATTTGCTGCGTTTGATGCGGGAGAATGATGCGCCCGGCGAGCAGTATGTGCGTGTGGGCCTGCCTGTGCCGGGGTAAAGGAGCTGAAATGAACCAGCCTTCCGGAAAACGAATGGTGGTAGAGCCGGGCTGCGCGGTGGAGGTGGAATTTGTGTACGAAGGCGGAGAGCGCGAGACACAGATTTTGAGCCTGGTGCCGGATGAAGAGGCCGACTTTCTGCAGGGGCTGCTGGGCGTGGGGACGCCGATGGCAAAAGCGCTAATGGGGTATCCGGAGGGGGAGCGGGTATTCTATCGCCAGGCAGACCTGCTGGAGGTGCGCATTCTGAAGATTGTGCCGGGAGGGGGAAAACGCGGCGAGGGGGTGGCGGAACGCCGGGAAGAGAACTTGCGCAAGGCCAAGCACCAGGCGGAGTTGGGCAACGCAATTGCCTTCGCGGCTTCTTTCAGCGGCAAGTGGGGCGATTACGACCCATCCAAGCTGACGGAGGAGTGGGAAGAGAAGAAGCCAGCAGAGCCTGGGGAAGAAGACGCCACAGACGATGACTGAAAACGCAAACCCCGTGACCATTGGAAAGATGGCACGGGGTTTGTGCATAGATTGATTTGTTGAAGCATTTCCCCGTGCCGCTGCGGGGAGCAGAAGGGGCCTAATGGCTGTAGATAGACAACAGGTCTTCGATGATGGCGTAACCGGTGGCGAGCCGCCCGGCTCCGGGGCCAACCAGGGTAACCTCGTCGAGCAGTTGGGTGGTGTAGGTGATGGCGTTGGTTGCTCCAGAAACACGGGCCAGGGGGTGAGCGAGCGGCAGGCGCTGCGGACGGACAGAAGCAGACAGCTTACCGTCAACCATCTCTAGAGCGCCGATGAGCTTCCAAACTTGCCCGGCTGATGAGGCCTCTTGAATATCGGCGGGGGTCAGCGCGGTGATTCCGGTGCGGTCGATTTGATTGAGCGCCAGGGGCGTGCCAAAGATCAGGCGCGCCAGGATGGCGACCTTGGCGGCAGCGTCGAAGCCTTCCACGTCGCCGGTGGGGTCGGCCTCGGCATAACCCAAGGCCTGGGCTTCGCCAAGCGCTTCTACGTAGGCGGCTCCAGCTTCCATTTTGGTGAGAATGTAGTTGGTGGTACCGTTCAAGATGCCCTGGACGCGCCGGATTCCGGCGGCAGATAAAAGCTCGCGGCCCAGACGGATGGCGGGCGTGCCGCTCATGACGGTACCTTCGAGGCCAATATGGACGCCGTGTTCGGCTGCCAGGGCACTCAAGCGGTCGTAGTGCAGGGCGATGGGTCCCTTGTTGGAGGTGACCACATGCTTGCCGCAGCGGATGGCTTCGGTGAGGTAGCCGGTGGCGGGTTCGCCGGTTTGTAGGTCGGTGAAACTGAGTTCAACAACCGCGTCGCATGGGGTGGAATGAATCATATCTGCAACGTCCCAGGAGGGGCGGAAATTGGGCAGGTTGGACAGCGTGCCGGTTTTCTCGACGGACGAGAGCAAGGCAGCCGGGTTGAGGCCAGAAGGATCCATTGCGCCGCCTTTGAGCGCATCGGTGATGGCGGTGATGGTAAAGCGAATGCCGTAATTTTGCGCATAGCGATCAGCGTGTTCTTCTAAGATGGATGCCAGGCCTTGACCAACGTTGCCGAAACCAATGAGTGCCAGACGAATATGCTGCATGATGCCCTCCGAGGAAACAGAATGCCCGGATCTACTCACCGAGGTTGAAAATAGTTCCCGAAATTGAGGTATTTGTGGGTGTAAAACACCCACAAATACCTCAATTTCGGGTCTTTTTTCTCTGGGTGTGTAGTTACGAGTTCTCCATTGTAAACCGGACTTGGGCTAAAATAAAGGGAGATTGAAGAGTTCACTCAAGGAGTCTATTCGTGAAGAAAGTATTGATTTTGATGGGTGGAACGTGGC
>JAEXTI010000059.1 GCA_023406965.1 Chloroflexota bacterium | reverse complement strand
GCACGGCGCAGCGCAGGGAGGTGTTCTTGGCGGCGCCCACCTGCACCAGATCGCGCAGGGTGTTGCTTTTGTCTGCATATTCTTCCAGCAAGGCAGCGGCCAGTGCCAGCTTCTCTTTTAAAGCCTCAGAACGCTGGGGAGCTTGCTCGCCCCACTGGTGGATTTGCTCGCGCGCCTGTTGAAAATTAATCGGCATGGCGTGTTCCTGAAATCTTCCTGGCTCTCAGTGGAATTACTCGAACATTTGTATTATTATACCACCCCAACCGCTCTGCCAGCAAAAGAGCAACCCCAAATTCAAGGTGTTTGTGGGGTGTTTCACGCCTCACAAACACCTTAGATTTGAAAATTTTTTTACTGTCTTGAATAACTCAGGAAAAGCTGCTCGACCTGGGCTTGGGCTTGATTTAAGACGCGGATGGGGTCTTGATGCTGATCCACCACAGACATGGCTGAGAAGCGGTATTCACTGATCATCCCGCCCAAGGCCATGTGGTCGTAAACGCCCATGCTCATGATGAGCGTATCTTCGGGCAACTGGCGAGCCAGGCGCAGCGTGTCGGGGTTGGCGATGGCCTCGTAATCCTTTGATTCCAGTATCGAACGCCGCGGCGCAATTTGAATACCAGAGGCTGCTTCCTGATCCATCAAGAAGCGGATCCATTGCCAGGATTCCTGGGGATGCTCGGACCCCTTGAATACAAAGTAAGCGTCAACTTCTGCAAAACCAAGGGGTTCACCATCCATGGTTGGCAGGGGCAGGAAGGTGGTTTCGATCTCCACGTCTGAACGGTACGCTACCACATCGATAAAGTTCATCCAAAAACCGCATTGTGAGGTGGTGATAAATTCCATTATCTGGTCATAATTCCGTTGTTTGGGGAGTATTCCATAGAATTCGTCCAGGTTGGCATACCACTTCAGCGAATCGATATTTTCGGTGGTGTTGAGGGTGGGGGCGCCAGGGTCAACGAACGAATCGATCACCCCGCCGCCGTACATATAGCTGACGACCATCGGGTCGATCCACTGCGCCGTGGTGCAAAAACCGTAATTGGCTTTTCCGGTGAGGAGGTCCGGCTCGGGTTGATTAATCGCTTCAGCAGCCCGAACAAACTCCTCAAGCGTCCAGCCATCCTCTATGCTGGGCAGTTCCACGCCGGCGATGGCGAACTTGTCCGGTTCGTAAAACATCACGTAGGGCGCAATGCCCGCAGGGATGCCCATCTGCTCTATCTCATCTTGATCATTCTTTCTTTGCAGGGCTTGCAGCGTGCCAAACAGGTAATCATTCGCGGGAAATTTTGGATCCGTTTCGATATAGGTATCCAGAGGGAGTACCTGATCCAGCAGCTCTTTGCCCACATAAGAAGATCGACCGCGCACCACGTCGACGCTTCCTTCAGCCTGTTCGCCGCCCCACATGAGGCTGGTCATTTGCACAACCTCCACGGTGATGTGCGGATACTCTTTCTGAAATTTCTCGATCATCTCTGTATAATCGACCCATGCGCTTTGATACACGTAGCGAATGGTGACAGGTTCTTTCGGCGGGCCGAAGGAGAGGCTACTGCAGGCGGTAGACGCCAGCATTCCGCACAGTACCAGCCCGACCAGTATTTTGTTCAACAACTTATTCATGATCTATGCTCCTGGAGAAAATTGCCCCTTGATGGGTGAAAGCCCCCTAGTTTCAGGCCTATTCTACCTCTAGCTGAGTAGTTTCATAGAGGGGTCATTAGGAATTAGCGAGGTGAAATACGCATTTTGGGTGTGTATGCGGCGAAGCCGCATACACACCCAAAATGCGGTATCTACCACGGCAAATTCCAATGAACCTCATAGAGAATGCCATAGATTTCTGGATTTTACAAGTTTTTGGGGAACTTATTTTCATAGCGCGCGTCTTACCTCCAGAAAGGAAAAGAGGAAAACACTATGTTCAAAAAACTACTCCCCGTATTGATGACTGCCGTTCTGGCGCTGGCGATCACTGCTTGCTCCGCCGGAGGGACCGGTCTGCCTGGTAAGTCGGAATTAGCTGTACGCACGTTGAATGTGGCCGGAACTGGCAAGGTCACCCTGGCTCCCGATGTGGCTTACGTTTATATTGGTGTACAAAGCCAGTCGGAAAATGTGAGCGATGCGCTCAACCAGAACAACGGCAAGGCGCAAGCCATCTCCAGCACGCTGGTTGAGTTGGGCGTGGATATCAAAGATATCCAGACTTCCAGCTTCAACATTTACCCGCAACAGCAGTACAGCCCCGAGGGCGTGATGACCGGTACCATCTATGTGGTGGATAATACCGTCAACGTCACCGTGCGCGACCTGAGCAAGTTGGGTGAATTGCTGGATGCCGTTGTGCGCTCGGGCGCCAACAACATCCACGGCATCAACTTCGATGTGCTGGATAAGTCCGCGGCGATCACCGAAGCCCGCAAGCTGGCCATCGCCGATGCGCAGAAGCAGGCTGGTGAACTGGCCGCCGCCGCTGGAGTGACCCTGGGCGAGCTGCAATCGCTGAACGCCTATACGAACACCGGCGCGATCCCCTACTACAGCGCCAAGGGCGGTTATGACGCCGCTGCCGCCTCGGAAGTGCCCGTGTCCGCCGGTCAGATGATGATCAGCGTTGATGTCAACATGGTCTACGAAATCAAGTAAGAACGAAATCTCCACAACACAAAAACGGCGGGCCCCA
>JAEXTI010000055.1 GCA_023406965.1 Chloroflexota bacterium | reverse complement strand
ACAACCTCAAGAACCTGACCGTGCGAGTGCCGTTGGGCAAACTGGTGGCGGTGACCGGCGTTTCGGGCTCGGGCAAGTCTAGCTTGATGTTCGATATCCTCGACCGGGCGGCTCGCAAACGCTTCCTCGGCGCGGAAGACATTCCGGGGCGGCACGACGCGATTGAAGGTTGGGAGCATCTTCAGCGGGTGGTGACGGTGGACCAGACTCCTATCGGGCGGATGCCGCGCTCGAACGCCGCGACGTATACCGACACCTTCACCGCTATCCGCGAAGCCTTTGCCGCCACCCCGGCGGCCCGCGAGCGCGGGCTGGGCGCGGGGGCTTTTTCCTTCAACGTGGCGGGCGGGCGCTGCGAGCGCTGCGAGGGAGCCGGGACGTTGACGGTGAACATGCACTTTCTGCCGGACGTGCAGGTGCGCTGCCCGGTGTGCCACGGCAGGCGCTTCAAGAAAGAAGTGCTGGCGGTCAAATTCCGCGGCGTAGATGTATCTGCCGTGCTGGATCAGACCATCGAGGAGGCGCTGGAGGTGTTTCAGGACGTGCCCGCCGTGGCCGACCGTTTGAAATTGATGGTGGAGGTGGGGTTGGGGTATTTGCAGTTGGGCCAGCCTGCCACGACGCTTTCGGGGGGCGAGGCGCAGCGGGTGAAGCTGGCCAAGGAACTGGCGCGCGGGGGCAGCGGGCGGGCGCTGTACCTGTTGGACGAGCCAACCACCGGGCTGCACCAGGCCGACGTGGCGCGTCTGCTGGCGCTGTTACGGCGGTTGGTGGCAGCGGGGAATTCGGTGGTGGTGGTCGAGCATCACCTGGGGGTGATCGGCGCGGCGGATTGGATCATCGACCTGGGGCCGGAAGGTGGGGCTGCCGGGGGGCAGTTGGTGGCGCAGGGCACGCCCGCGCAGGTGGCGCAGATGGAAGGCTCGCACACCGGCGCATGCCTGGCGAAAATCCTCTAGACTGGTATAGACGGCACGGGGTTGTTTGGTGGGGCGGATTAGATTGAGCAATCCCCGTGCCGCTACGCGGAGAAAAATTGCTATGGCTGGAGAAAAAGCAGGCTGATTTCCGGATTCTGTGCCATACTAATAGGTAGCTCCGCGCTGAACGGAGAAATTCACGGATGAAGGATGGCACACTTATGACTCCTTTGCAGTATCTCAGTCCTGATTGGGCTTATGAGGCCCAGAAAAGACTGCGCGAGCAGTTGACCCCGGAGACAATGAAATATGTGACTTCTTCCATGGTCACGGTTTACAGCAACTGCCCCGATGGGAAAGACCGGGCGTTGTTCTATAAGATTGTGGACGGCGTCTTTCAGGAAGTGTCGGTGAGTGTGGGCGATATTCCCAACGCGGAGTTTATCATCACCGGTGATTATGATACCTTCGCCAAGATCTCGCGGGCCGAATTGGGCTCGCGCTCGGCGTTGATGAGCGGCAAGTTGAAGCTGAAGGGCAACATGGTCAAGGCCCTCAGCCTGGCTTCCATTGTTGATCGTTTGAATAAAGTTCTGTGCGAAATTCCCTGCGAATACTAACCGGAGGCAGCTTCATGAGCAACGATCCTTTCTACATCGATCACCCGGCGCGCGTGCGCGCCATTCAGCAAGAAATGGCCAAGGATAGCATTGACGTTTACATCGGCTCACGCCTACGCACGCTGTCCTTTGTTTCCGACGTGTTCTGCCCGTGGCGTTCCTACGTGGTCATTCCGGCGGAGGGTCTGCCGACTGTCTATACCTTCGTCATTGATGCGGCTCGCGTGGCCGACGAGACCTGGCTGGACGAAGAGCACGTGCTGGGGTTTGCGCCGATGGGCGGGCAGGACCAGATCACCCTGGTGGCGGAAAAAGCCGCCGAGTCGTTGAAAGGCGGCAAAGGCCGGGTGGGGGTGGAAGCGGGCATGTCTAATTATCTGCCCGAAGGCAACCTGACTTATTACGAGTACGAAGCCTTCCGTGCCGCGCTGCCGGATGTCGAACTGGTCAACGCGCTGGACATCGTCGACCGCGTTTCGCTGATCAAGGATCAAGGCACCATCAACCGCTTCCGCGAGGCCTCGCGTCTGGTGGATATTGGCCAGCAGGCCGTGATGGATGCGCTGCGGGCGGGTTACAAGGGCATGACCGAGACGGAAATCGGCGGGCTGGCGGCTTACGCCATGCGCAAAGCGGGCAGCGAGTGGGAGTGGTCCTTCACCGGCGGCAACGAAATTGCCTCCGGTTACCGCACCGGGCTGGCGGGTGGGGCCTGCACCCCGGCCTCGCGGCGCGCCTTGCAGCCGTGCGAACCCTTGATGGTGGACCTGCACGCCATGTACCGCCTGTGCCTGGGCGACCACACGCACAACTACCTGCTTGGCCCCGCTACCGACCGCCAGCGCTGGCACGCGCAGAACTTTGTGGACCTGGTGTCGTTGTGTCTCAAGACCTATAAGGCGGGGGTGTCGCCTTCCAGCCTGGCCGATGAGATGATGATTTTCTGCGAGGAGCGCGGCTTTGCCGAGTACATGGTGCCGGGCTTTGAGCACGGCATTGGCATGTTGGGCGACGAGTGGCGCATTGGTCGCAATGATGGGCCCTTCCCCTATTGGACCAACCCCGACCACGTTTACCAGCCCAACGAGATGCTCATCTGCGCCATCCAGTATGCCTGCCCGGAGGAGAACATTGGCTTCCGCTATGAGAACCCGATTCTGATCCTGCCGGACGGGTGTGAAGCGATGTCGAAATTCCCCCTGGCGATTGAGGAGATATAGAGAGATGCACGCCGAGATTGAGGACCTCTTAAGAGCTTATCGGGCCACGCCCGAGATCTTGCGGGGATTGCTGGCTGGGCGCACCCCGGCGCAGCTTGCTGCGCGCGGCGGGGATGAAGGCTGGACGGTGGTGGAGGTGATTTGCCACCTGCGGGATGCCGAAGAGCGGGGATTGCAACGCACGCGGACCATGCGCGACCAGGACAACCCAACGATCCTCGGTTACGACCAGGAGCAACTGGCCCGGGAAGGCAACTATGCGGCGGTGAAGCTGGAGGACGCGCTGGCGGCTTTCTTTAGCTTTCGGCAGGCGCACGTGCGCGAGCTGGAGGATTTGAGCGCGGAACAGTGGCTGCGGACAGGGCATCACAACGAAGTCGGGCCGATCACCATCCGCTCGCAGATTGCTCATCTGACAGCGCACGATGCGGTGCACCTGGCGCAGATCGCGAGGCAGATCGGGAGCTGAGGCGCTTTACCCTTTACAGGGCAATCTCCCAATATTTTGCAAAAATGTGCGTGGTTTTTCCACGCACATTTTTGCAAAATGCGGTATATATAGCCCTTAATAGATACTCAGCCAGAGGCCGGAGTGACCCGAATTTTATGTGTTTGTGGGGGCTACGCCCCCACAAACACATCAAATTCGGGAACTTTCTCGGTGTTAATTCTTATATCCAACCGCCGCGGAGAAAGTGAATATGCCCATACTGGTAAGAGAAGTGACGACGTTAAAGGACTTAAAGACCTTTGTTCGTTTTCCGAAGTCATTATATAAGAATAATCCCTACTGGGTGCCTGCCTTGACAATGGATGATATGCAGACGCTGCGCCGTGACCGAAACCCAGCATTTGAGCATTGCACAGCCAAGTATTGGTTGGCTTATCGGGATGGGAAAGTGGTTGGGCGCATCGCCGGGATCATCAACCAGATGCACATTAAACGTTGGGGGCAGCGCTATGCGCGTTTTGGATGGATCGACTTTGCGGATGACCAGGAGGCAGTTGGCGCGCTGCTGAAAGCCGTGGAAGATTGGGCCCGTGATCAGGGCATGACGGCGGTTCACGGGCCGCTGGGTTTTACGGACCTGGACCGGGAAGGGATGCTGGTGGAAGGGTTCAACGAGCTGGGGACGTTTTCCACGATGTATAATCATCCCTACTACCCGCGGCATCTGGAAGCGTTGGGGTACCAGAAAGACACTGATTGGCTGGAGTATGAGATCAGCGTGCCGGACGAGCCGCCGGAAAAGGTGGCAAAGATGCGCGAGATTGTCTTGCGGCGTTGCAACCTGCACATGCTGGAGACCAAATCCAAACGGGATATTTTGAAGTATGCCG
>JAEXTI010000014.1 GCA_023406965.1 Chloroflexota bacterium | reverse complement strand
CAGGATGGGATTATGCTCGGAACGTTGGACGGGCATGGGCATCACCTCGGGTTGGATTTGAGGTGATTCTACTCTACTCGCCGGGAATCAGGAGAGATTGGGGCGAGGTGATAGGTGTTTGTAGGTGGGCGTAGGCCGTAGGGGCGAGGCGGAATCATGGTTGAAGTTTGAGGCCGTACCTGATAGCCTCGCCCTGAGGAGAGATGGGCGAGGCTCATGGTTGGTTGGAAGATGTGGTTGTCGAACCTCGCCTCGCCCCTACCGAATTCGGGGGTGGATGGGTGATGAGACCCGCGTAGGCCGTAGGGGCGAGGCGGAATCATGGTTGAAGTTTGAGGCCTTGCCTTATAGCCTCGCCCTGAGCAGAGATGGGCGAGGCTAATGGTTGGTTGGAAGATGTGGTTGTCGAATCTCGCCTCGCCCCTACCAGATTCAGGCATGGATGGTTAATAACGTCCGCGTTTGATGCCTACCTGCGGGTCGGGGAGGTCTTCTTCGCGGGCGGGGACCACGCGCACGGCGCAGGCTTTATACTCGGGGATTTTGGCCTGGGGGTCGAGGGCGTCGATGGTGAGCAGGTTGGCGGCGGCTTCGGCAAAGTGGAAGGGGATGAAGACTACGCCGGGGTTGGCTTTGGAGGTGACGCGGGCGCGCAATACCAGCGATCCGCGCCGCGAGGTGACCCGCGCCGGGCCGCCATCGGGAATGCCCAGGCGGGCGGCATCGGCGGGGTTGATCTCCATGAGCGCTTCGGGGTAGACCTCGTTGAGTGAGGCGTGGCGGGTCAGGCTGCCGCCGTGCCAGTGCTCCAGCACGCGCCCGGTAGACAGGTAGAAGGGGTATTCCTCGTCGGGCATTTCGGCGTTGGACGTGTATTCCAGGGGGTGGAACTTGCCGCGCCCACGGGGGAAGGTGTCGGTGAATAAAAACGGCGTGCCGGGATGGTGTTCGTCCCACACCGGGGTTTGCAAGCCTTCGCGCTCAATGCGCTCGTAACGCACCCCGGCATATTCGGGCACGCCACGGCCCATTTCTTCCAACACCTCGGCAGGATGCGCATACAGCCAGCCCGCGCTGGAGGCTCGCCCCAGGCGTTCTTCGATGCGCTGGGCCAGTTCGCAGAGGATGACCCAATCGGGGCGGGACTGTCCGCGGGCGGGTAGGGCCTGGCGCACGCGCTGCACGCGGCGGTCGGTGTTGGTGAAGGTGCCGTCTTTTTCGGCCCACGCGGCCGCTGGCAGAAACACGTCGGCGTAGGCGCCGGTTTCGTTGATGAACAGGTCCTGAGCGGCCAAAAACTCAAGCTGCTCGATGTGCTCGCGGGTGACATTGAGGTTGGGTTCGGACATCATGGGGTTTTCGCCCATGACGAACAGCGAGCGCACCCCGCCCGGCGAGCCGACCGAGGAGAGGATTTCGGTGGTGGTCAGGCCGGGAAGGCGGTTGAGCCCGCCTGGCTCGATGTTCCACAGGGCCTCAAACTTTTGGGCGGCGGGCTCGGAATCCACGCGCTGGTAGCCGGGATAATGCCAGGGCATGGCCCCGGCATCCGAAGCGCCCTGGACGTTGTTCTGCCCGCGCAGGGGGTTGAGGCCGGTGCCCTGCCGCCCAATGTGCCCGGTGAGCAGGGCCAGGTTGATCAGGCTGAGGGCGTTGGCGGTGCCGTGCGAGCTTTCGGGGATGCCCAGGGCCCAGTAAATGGCGGCGTTGTGCGCCCCAGCGTACAGACGGGCCGCGGCGACGATCAACTGGCGGTCCACACCAGAGAGAGCCTCGGCGTATTCAGGGGTGAAGGAGCGCATCGACCCGGCGAAGGCGGCGAAGTTCTCGGTGCGGGCGTCGATGAACTCCTGGTTATACAGCTTTTCTTCCAGGATGACGTGGGCCATCGCGGAAAATACCGCCACATCGGCGCCGGGCTTTTCGGGCAGCCACAGCGTGGCGTAGTTGACCATCTCGATGCGGCGAGGGTCCACCACGATCAGCTTGGCGCCGTGTTTTTCAATGGCGGCTTTCATCTGGTTGGCGATGATAGGATGGTTTTCGGTAACGTTGGAGCCGGTGAGGATGAAGACATCGTTGTAAATGACCTCGGCGGCGGTGTTGCTCATGGCAGCCGAACCCACCGCCATCTGCAGGGCCACCACCGAAGCGGCGTGGCACAGGCGCGTGCAGTGATCGATGTGGTTGGTACGGAACAGGGCGCGGAAAAGCTTTTGCAGCAGGTAGTTGTCTTCGTTGGTGGCCTTGGCGCAGCTATAGGCGGCGATTGCGTTGGAGCCGTGGGCCTTGTAAATGCTAGTCATGCGCTCGGTAACATAATCCAGGGCGTACTCCCAGCTCACTTCGCGCCATTCGCCCAGGTCGAAGGCTGGGTGGCGCGCGCCGGGGGCCTGGGCGGTTTTGCGCAACAGCGGCACGGTGACGCGGCGAGGGCTGTCGATAAAATCGTAGCCGAAGCGGCCTTTGACGCACAGGTTGCCGTGGTTGACCACCGAGTCGAAGGGGGAGGTGACCCGGTAGATGGTGTTGTCGCGGATGTGCAAGTCCAGGGTGCAGCCGACGCCGCAGAAGGGGCAGGTGGTGCGGGTGATCTGGTCGGGGTGGAACATGGCAGCCTCCTCTCAGCGCCTGCGGCGGCGCTCGAAGCGCGTTTGAGCGCGGATTTCGTCGGTGGGGATGCCCTGCTCCAGCAGGTACTGGCGCTTGGGCTTGAGCGCGCCGGTTGGGCAGACCCCCACACACTGCCCGCAGAACACGCAAGTGGTTTCCTGGAGGGGTTTCTCGAAGAAGGTATTGATCTGGGTGTGGTAGCCGCGCCCGGAGAAGTTAATGGCGAAGGCGTATTGGGCGTCCTCGGCGCAGACCTGCACGCAGCGCCAGCAGAGGACACATTTTTCGTAATCGCGGATAAAGAAGGGGTTGTCGTCGAGCACGGGCATTTCGCGGCGCTCGCTTTCGGCAAAGCGCTGCGGGTCGCCGCCGTATTCCTGCAAGTGGGCCAGAATCTCGGGCGAGTCGGATAGATCCACGCTGGAAGCCAGCATTTCCAGGATGGTGCGGCGGGAGCGGTCGTTGCGCTCGGAGCGGGTGGTGACGGCCATGCCGGGGCTGACCTGAGCCACGCAGGCGGGCACCAGGGTGCGCGCGCCCTGCACTTCCACCACG
Source organism: Chloroflexota bacterium (assembly GCA_023406965.1). The sequence continues at coordinate 706 of JAEXTI010000014.1, read as the reverse complement.
CACAGGCGGCACAGCGCGTTGGCGGTGCAGGCTTCGTGGTAGCAAATGGTGGGAATGTCGATGCCGAGTTGGGCGGCAGCCTGCAGGATGGTGGCGCCGGGAGGGGCCGAAACCGTCCGCCCATCGATGGTCAATTCAATGGATTCAGTCATGGCGGCCTCCTTGAAGCGGCTCGAGCAAATGGGGCCACAGGCGCGCCGCGCTGCTGAGGGCAGAGGAAGCGGTTTGGCCCAGGCCGCACAACGAAGAGTCGGTCATGGTTTGGGCGATGTCCTTCAAGCGCTCCAGGTCGCCGGGCAGCGAGCGGCTTTCCATCCAGCGTTCGACGATCTCCAGTTGGCGTTGCGTGCCCATCTGGCAGGGGTAGCACTTGCCGCAGGATTCTTCGGCAAAGAAACGCGCCAGGCGCAGGCAGATGTCGCGCAGGTCGCGAGTTTCATCGAAAACGGTGATGACGCCCGAGCCGAGGGGCAGCCCGGCGGCGCGTAAATCTTCAAAGGTCAGGCGCACATCCAGATGTTGGGGGCCGGCAAAGGCGCCCGCCGCTCCGCCGATGAGGATGCCCTGCAGCTTTTTGTTGCCGCGCACGCCGCCGGCCAGGTCTTCGATGATGTGGCGCAGGGTGACACCAAAAGGCACCTCGTACAAACCGGGGCGGGTCACATCGCCGGAGAGGCAAAAGAGCTTGGGACCGGGCGACTTCTCG
>JAEXTI010000577.1 GCA_023406965.1 Chloroflexota bacterium | reverse complement strand
GTTCTCACCACGCCGATTCTCAATGAGCCTTATTCGCAGCAAGCCTTCAGGCGAGCCTCGTCGGCGGGGGTGATGCCCTTGCCCAGCGCCGCACGGGCCTGTTCCACCAATGCTTCCGTTTTGCCACGATCTCCGCGCCGCGCTTCTACTTCTGCCAGACTGAGCAGTGCCCGCCCACGTTTAGCCGGGTCAGCCACCTCACCAAAGCGCTCTGCGCACTCGCGGAAACTGCGCGCCGCCGATTCCAGGTCGCCGCGCCGCAGGGCAATTTCGCCATCCAATTGCAAGAGGCGGGCATAATCCTCCACCCGCCCCGACGAATCGCCGCCCAACACCTGGTAGCCCAGGCGGGCCTTTTGGGCGCATTCCACGGCCTGCTCCAAATCGTTCAAACCCAGCCAGGCCAATCCCATGATGGCCCACAACTCCACCAGATGCTCCTGCACGCCGATGCTCTGGAAAGCTTCCAGACTCAATTTCGCATTATCCAACAGCGTGCTCCAATCCCCCTCGGCCTGATTCAGCAAAATCAGGTGCAAATAAGCCAGCCCCACCTGGTAGGTGTGCCCAATTTGCTGGGCTGAAGCCAGGGCATCTTGCAGATAACTGCGCGCCGCCAGTAAACTGCCGCGGTCGATCTCCAGCAACCCCATGTTCGAGCGCAGTTCGATCATTCCTTCCACGTCGCCCAGGTTCGATTGCAACTTGAAACTGCGCTGGAAGTTTTCCTGTGCCCCGTCCCAATCACCTTGTTTCCAGGCCAGCAGGCCCAGATTGTTGTAAGTGCGGGCCACCGCCACCACATCCCCAATGCGCTCGCGCAAGGCCAGGCTGCGCTGGACGTATTCCTTGGCCCGCTCCACCTGATCGCGCTGGAAGTAAATCCCGCCCAGGCGGTTATAGATCGAAGCGATCACGTCGTATTGGGCAGCGGGTTCGGCCAGTTCGAGGGCTTGCTTGAAAAAGCCTTCCGCATCATCCAGGTTGCCGCGGCGAAAATCGATCCAGCCCAGGTCGTTGAGCACCCGGCTGTGCTCCACCGGGTCCATATCCGGTTCACTGGCAGCCTGCTGCAAACGCTGAACGGCCTCCGCATAGTTGCCCTGGCGCTCCAGCGACACCGCCGCCTTTCGCCCCAACCGGGCGCGTAATCTCCCCGAGATATCGTTGCGTGCTTCAACAGCCTGGTAATGCTCCATCGCGGCGGAATATTCACCCGCCGTCACTTGCGCATCCCCAAGGCCAATCTGCACCTGTACGGCCTGCTCGGGGGTATGCTCCACCTTGTCCAAAAGCTCTTGCGCTTGTTGAAAATGGTACAGCGCCTGATCGTTGGCAAAAGCAGCCGAGGCCTTCAGGCCGGAAAGAATCAGGTAACGCAAAGCTCGGTCGAGCATGGAACTGCGCAGGAAATGCCCCGCCAGCACCTCCACCTGCCCCTCCAGACGGTTGGGATACAGCGCCTCGATGGCCAGCCCTACCCGCCCATGCAGGTCGGCGCGATCGCGCTGCAGGAGGGTGCTGTAAATGGCATCCGAGACCAGCGCATGACGGAAGTTGTACATCACCTCCGGCCCCGACATATCCGGCATGAGGAATTCGCGATCGGCCAGGAAGGTGAGCCCTTCAGAAAGCGCCCCGGAAGGCATATCGGCCAGAACGATGCGCAGCACCGCCAGACGGAAACGATCACCGATGACCGCCGCGCTCTGCATAATGCGCCGCGGGAAAGGGTCCAGGCGGTCAAAGCGGGTCAGGATCAGGCTTTGCACGCTCTCGGGCACGCCGATGCGGGCTGTTTCGGCGCCGGGTGTCAGGCGCCAGCCATCCACCGTGTGGTAAATCACGCCACTTTCAATCAGGCTGCGCAGGATTTCTTCCAGGTAAAACGGCATGCCCGCAGCCCGACGAACAATCTGTTCGCCCAGGCTGTCGGGTAGGTCGGGGATGGAGAGCAGCGAGTGGAGCAATTGGCGCGATTGATCGGGCTGCAGGGCTTCCAGTTGAATGTGCACAAAGCGCGTCGCCAGGCGTTGTTGGGCGCGCTCCACAATGCTGGCCACCGCCCCGCCCTCAAAGGGGCGCGAGAGGGCGCAGATCACCAGCGCTTCGGTGCGCACGCTTTCCATCAAGAAGAGCAGTAAATCAAGCGACGAATCATCTGCCCAGTGCAGGTCTTCCAGGATCAGCAGCAGGGATTTCCGCCGCGCTTCTGCCACCAGCACGTCGCGCAGGGCCATGAAGATGCGCTGGCGCAACTGCCCGGCATCCAGGTATTGAATCCGATCAGCGGCCTCCCCTTCCGGCTCCAGGCCAAACAAGGCCTCCAGGTAAGGCAGGGTTTCCGCCAGCCAATTCGGCAACAGGTCCCTCAAATAAGCGGTCAGGCGCACGCGCAAATCTACCGCCGGCAGGTCGGCGGGCGCGGACAGCAATTGGCGCAGCACATCCTGGAAGATCCAGTAAGCGATGGCCTTGCGATACGTCAGGCTCTGACCAACGATGACGCGAATATCATCCTGCGGCACATGGCTGCGCGCTTCCGCCACCAGGCGCGTCTTGCCCATGCCGCCTTCACCCACCACCAGCACCAGGCTGCCCACGCGCTGGCCCGCCAGCCGGTCGATCACCGCGCGCAGGCGAGAAAGCTCGGTTTCGCGGCCCACCATCGGCGCGCGCAGCCCCTCGAGCCCGCGGGATGAACCGGGGCGATCCTTGGAGCCAACCAACTGGTAGGCCGTCACCGGCTGGCTCATGCCCTTCAAGGCCACCGGCGGCAGCGCCTCGAAATCAAACAAGCGATAGGTCTGGCGCTGGACGCTCTCGCTGACCAGCACGCACCCGCCACAGGCAATTTCTTCCAGGCGGCGGGCCAGGTTAACCGAGTCGCCAATGGCCGTGTAGTTCATCAGCGTGTCGGTGCCCACCCCGCCCACAATGACCGAGCC
>JAEXTI010000574.1 GCA_023406965.1 Chloroflexota bacterium | reverse complement strand
TGGCTTATTCCATACTGGTTGCAACGGCCCATACCCCCTTTGGCGAGCTGATTCGCTTGAGTCTGGAAGAGACCCGGCGCTACCGCGTCCAGGTGGTTGCCAGTGGAGTTGCCGCGGAGCAGCAGCTTAACCTGAATGCTTTCACGCTGGCCATCGTGGACGGTGACCTGCAGGATTTACCTTTCGCGCTGCTGGCTCAACAGGCCCAGCAGGGCTTGAAAGTGTTTGGGGTGCCGCCCTCAGAAGGCAGCCCCAGCGATGCCTTCTCCGCGCTGCCGTTGAGCGGCATGCTGGCGCGCCCGTTTTACCTGCCCGACCTGCTGGACCTGGTGGCCCAGGCGGTGGAGGATGCGCCCGCGGCCCCCGACCTGGCGCCGGAACCGGCAGTCCCCGCGGCCCAGGCCCCGGCTCCGGTTCAAGACGTCGAGCCACCGGCCGAAGCGAAACCCGGCCTGCCGGTCGAGGGCAGCGATTCGGCGTTTGCGAACCTGTTGGAGAAAACCAACGCCCTGGCGGGCCTGTGGATGGCGCGCGGGCGGGGGGCCTATCAAGCCGGGCCTGCCGCAGCGGACGTAGCCCGCGAGCTAACCGAACAATTGCAAAGCTACTGGCAGAAGGGCGAGCGCGGCGAGGTGGTGCGTTTTGTGCGCCTGCCCATCGACGACGGCGACTGCCAGTTGTATCTGATTACCCTGGAAGGCGACCAGGTGCTGGGCATGGTCTTCAGCGCCAAGACGCCTTTCAGCAAGGTGCGCAACCAGGTGGGCAAGCTGATTCAGGACCTGGCCCAACGCGCTTCCAAAGATGAAGCGGCCCTTCCGGTCAAGAGCCCTCCTGTGGCGGACGAAGACCGTTGGTATGTCGAAGATTCGGCCGAACCATTGAACGGCAAATCCAGGCCGGTGGAGCCGGTGGAAATGGAATCTGTGGGCGAATTGGACGATGCCCTGGAAGCACAACTGCAAAACCTGGATCTCGAAGCCCTCCTCGGTTCCATTCCCGATCCCGACCCGCAAAGCGGGGAAGCGGACCGCTTCTGGGACCCAGATCAAACTCAACCCACGGTTCCCTCCTGGGCACAGCTCGAAAGTCCGCAGCTTGAAACAACCCAGCCTGTGCAAACAGGAACTACCGAGGGACGTTTTGTGATGCTCGAGGAAGGCGAAGAAGGCCCCGCAGAACTGGCTCCAGCCGGCGATGCCCAGGTACTCACGCCCCCCACCTCCTTGAACCAGCTCGACCCCGCTTCGGCGGGGGTCAGCCAGATTTACTACACCTGCGTGTTGATCCCGCGCCTGCCGCAGCATTACCTGACCCGCGAGATTGGCGAGCGGGTGGGGCAGTGGGTGCAGCAGTTGTGCCTGGCCTTTGGCTGGCGGCTGGAAGGCATCGCCATCCGGCCCGAATACTTGCAGTGGATGGTGCAGGTCGCGCCGTCGGTTTCCCCGGCCAACGTGGTCAAGGTCATCCGCCAGCGCACCTCGCATTACCTGTTCAACGCTTTTGAGCGCATTCGCGAAGAGAACCCCTCGGATGATTTTTGGGCCAGCGGATATTTGATTATCAGCGGGGCCCAGCCTCCTGCGGCCAAGCTGCTGCGAGAGTTCATCGTTGAAACCCGCCGCCGCCAGGGAATCACCCGGCTGCCGCAGGGGGGCGTTCCTTCACTCAACGAACCGCGCAAACCATGAGAGACTTATGCCGCCTACGCTTTTTCTAATCGACGGACACGCCCTGGCATACCGCACCTTCTTTGCCCTCACGGCAGGCAGCGGTACGCGCTTTTCTACTGCGGATGGCGAGCCCACCGCGGGGGTGTTTGGCTTCACCAGCGTGCTGCTGCGCCTGTTGGAACAGGAGAAGCCGGATTATCTGGCTGTAGCCTTCGACGGGGGCCACTCCTTCCGCGACGAGTATTTCCCGGCGTACAAGGCTACCCGGGAAAAAATGCCCGACGACCTGCGCACGCAGATGGTGCGCATCCGCGAGATGGTGGACGCCTTTGGCATTCCGCGCCTGGAACTGGAAGGCTACGAGGCCGATGACATCCTCGGCAGCATCGCCGTGCAGGCGGTAAAGGAAGGCCTGGGGGTCAAGATCATCACCGGCGACCGCGACCTGCTGCAACTGGTCAACGAGCGGGTGATGGTGAACCTGGCGGGCAGCAAGCTCGCCGAAGCCCAGGATTACCTGCCCGAGCAGGTGAAGAGCTACCTGGGCGTGCGGCCCGATCAGGTCGTAGATTACAAGGCCCTGGTGGGCGACACCTCCGATAACATCCCCGGCGTAAGCGGGGTGGGCGAGAAGACGGCCATCTCTCTGCTGGAGACCTACGACACCCTGGATCAAATCTATGCCCACCTCGACGAGCTGCCCGCCCGGGTGAAGACTCGTTTGGAAGCGGGCCGCGAGTCGGCTTATCTGAGCCAGAGACTGGCCTTGATCCGCACCGACCTGGAGATTACCCTGGATTTGGCCAAAGCTCGCGTGGGGCAGCAAAACATCGAGCAGTTGGAAGCGCTGTTCAAGCAGTTGGAGTTCCGCACCCTATGGGAGCGCCTGCGCAAGGTGTTCGGGCTGCCCTCCACGCCCGCCCCGGCTGCGACGCCAAAATCCGGCCCTGGAGGGCAGTTGTCTTTGTTTGAGTCTCCTGCCGCCGGCGGCGAACCGGCAGTCGAGCGGGTGGGCACGGCCCCCGGTTACCAGGTGGATGTACAGGTGGTGGACAGCCCCGAAAAGCTGGCTGCCCTGGTGAAAGCCCTGGAAGGCGCCGAAGCGGTGGCCTTTGATACCGAATCCACCTCCACCGACCCGCTGCTGGCTGACCTGGTCGGCATCTCACTGGCGGTCAAACCCGGCGAGGGCTACTACATCCCCGTGGGGCACCGCACCGGCGAGACCCAACTGCCCATGCAGCAGGTGCTGGATGCGCTGAGCCCGGTGATGGGCGACCCGCGCAAGCCCAAAGTGGGCCAGAACCTGAAATATGATGTGCTCATGCTGCGCAAATGCGGCCTCAATGTGGATGGGTTGGCCTTTGATACCATGATCGCCGAGTGGTTGATCGACCCCAGCTCGCATAACCTGGGCCTGAAAGACATGGCCGAGGTTTACCTGGGTGAGCGCATGACGCACATCGAGGAGTTGATCGGTAAGGGCAAGTCCCAGCGCAGCATGGCCGAGGTGACTGTGGCGGAGGTGGCCCCCTATGCGGCTGCCGACGCGGAGGTGACCTTGCGCCTCAAGCCCTTGTTAGAGAAAGGCATGGCCAAGACCGGCGCGGATCGCCTGTTTGTGGAGCTGGAAATGCCGCTGGTAGCGGTGCTGGCGGAGATGGAATGGAACGGCATTTTGCTGGACCTGCCCTTCTTCACCAAGATGAACGACATGCTCAGCACGCGGCTGGCGGAGATTGAAAAGGAAGTGTATGCGCTGGTGGGCAAGTCCTTCAACATCAACTCCACCCAGCAGCTTTCAGACGTGCTGTTTGGCACGCTGCGGCTCGAGCCGCCCGACCGCCGCAAGAAGACCGCCAGTGGGCATTTTTCCACCTCGGCGGACGTGCTGGAAGAACTGCGCGGCAAGCACCCCGTGGTCGACTTGATCCTGGAAAACCGCGAGTTGGCCAAGCTGCGCTCCACCTACGTGGATGCGCTGCCGCAGCAGATTGCGCCTTTCAGCGGGCGGGTGCACACCTCCTTCAACCAGACCGGCTCGGTGACGGGGCGCTTGGCCTCCTCGAACCCCAACTTGCAGAACATTCCCACCCGCACCGAACTGGGGCGGCAGGTGCGTAACGGCTTCATCGCCCAACCCGGCTGGAAGCTGCTCTCCATCGACTACTCGCAGATCGAACTGCGCATTGTGGCCCACGCCGCCCAGGACGAGGCTATGCTGGCGGCCTTCCGGGCTGGGCAGGACATTCACGCCACCACCGCCGCGGCGGTGTACGGCGTGCCGCTGGCGCAGGTCGATAAGTCCATGCGCCGCCACGCCAAGGCCATCAACTTCGGCCTGATTTACGGCATGAGCGCTTTCGGCTTGAGCCGCTCCACCGAGTTGACCCTGGCCGAAGCGGAAGATTTTGTGAAGGCTTACTTCCAGAAGTTCCCCGGCGTCAAGCGTTATTTAGACGAGACTCGCGCCCTGGCTGCCCGCCAGGGGTATGTGGAAACCCTGCTGGGCAGGCGGCGTTACTTCCCCAACCTGGCCAGTGGCTCGAACCCGGCCTTGCGCGGGCGCGAGGAGCGCGAGGCCATCAACGCGCCCATCCAGGGCACTGCCGCCGACATTGTCAAGCTGGCCATGATCCGCCTGCCCGACGCGCTGGATAAGGCGCGCAGCCGGGCCAGGCTGCTGTTGCAGGTGCACGACGAATTGGTGCTGGAAGTGCCGGATGAGGAATTGATGGAAACGGCCCGGTTGGTGCAGAAGGTGATGGAGGGAGCTTACCTGCTTTCCATTCCATTGGAGACCGAAGCCCGGGCGGGCGATCGTTGGGGTGAGTTAACGGTATTACCCTAGTGCGTATTCATGTCAGGTGATCGAATAATGGGATGAGCTATGGCAGCAAATCAACAAGCATACCAAAAAGCGATGAACCAGGGCCACTCCGCAGCCTGGGACCAGGATTGGAAGGAAGCGGCGAAATTTTACCGGGCTGCGCTGGAAGAATTCCCCGACAACCCGCAAGCGCTTTCTAGCCTTGGACTGGCTTATTTTGAGTTACAAGATTACGAGAACTCGCTGGAGTGTTATCTTCAGGCGACCAATCTGGCGCCTGCCGACCCAGTGCCGCAAGAGAAGCTGGCCCGCATTTTTGAGCGCATGGGCAAACTCAAAGAGGCCATGGAGTCTTCCTTGCGCGCTGCCGAGCTGCACCTCAAGGGCCGCGATGTGGATAAAGCCATCGACAACTGGCAGCATGTGCTCAGCCTGAACCCCGATCATCTATCCACCCGCCAGCGGCTGGCAGCGGTTTACGAGAAGACCGGAAAACGCGCCGAAGCGGTGGTTGAATACATCGCGACGGCCAGTATTTTCCAGCGCAACGGTGACCTGACGCGCGCGTTGAAAGCGGTGGAATATGCCTCTCAAATGATGCCCGAAAGCCAGGATGCTCGTTTTGCGCTTTCTACGCTGCGCTCGAATCAGATGCTGCCCAAACCTGCTCGCCCCAAAGGCGGGACGGGCCCCGTGCGCATGGCCAGCGTGAAATCTTTGGGACAAGAAGACGAAGATGGAAAAAAGCAGTCCGACCCGGTGGAGGAAGCCCGCCAGAAGGCGATGGTGCTGCTGGCTGGGCTGCTCTTTGACCAGGGCGACGAGGTCAACGAAAACCCCACAGCCCGCCGCGGGCTGGGCGCGCTGACGCGCGGGGATACCGGCACTTTGCGCGCGGGGCATGACCGCTCGCGAATCGTGTTGCACGTGGGGCAGGCCATCGACTCGTTGACGCAAAATGATGAGAGCCAGGCGGCCAAAGAGTTGGAGCGGGCTCTGGATTTGGGCTTGCGCAATCCCACCGCGTACTTTATTTTGGGACTCTTAACCCAGGGCCGTGATAATGACCGGGCTCTGCGCTACTTGCAGGAAGCGCAGCGTCATCCCGATTACGACCTGGCATGCAACCTGCTGATTGGGCAGTTGAGCCAGCAGAGCGGCGCGCTCAACGAGGCTGCGACGGCATACATGCAGGCCCTCAGCCTGGCCGATTCGGCAGTGGTTGACCCGAACCGGGCTGAAGAACTGCGCCAGGCTTACGAACCGTTAATTGACGCGCAGTCGAGCGAGACGGACGAAGAAATTTTGAAGAATATTTGCGCCACTGTGGCAAATCAGATCAATCGCCCGGGGTGGCAGCAATATTTGCTGATGGCCCGCCAGCAAATGGGCGCAGTGCCGGAAGGCGCGCCCCTACAGCCGGTGGCAGAGATGATCATCGAATCTCGCGGCAGCCAGGTGGTGGAGGCAATGGCTTCTGTGCGCACACTGGCCACGCGCGGAATGACTCGCACCGCGATGGAGGAGGCCTTCTTCGCTTTGCAGTTTGCGCCCACGTACCTGCCCTTGCATGTGCAGATCGGTGAAATGCTGCTTCAAGAGCAGCACATCGATGAAGCAGTGCGAAAGTTCATGCTGGTAGCCGACCTCCAATCAGTGCGCGGCGAGACGGGCCGGGCTGTACGCAGTTTGAAGCGCATTTTAACCGTTGCGCCCATGGATTTGCGAGTGCGCGAGCGCTTGATCACCTTGCTGGTATCCCAAGGCAAGGTGGACGCGGCTCTAACCGAGTATATGGACCTGGCGGAAATGTATTACCGCCTGGCGGAGCTGGATAAGGCGCGCCAGACATATCTGACCGCCCTTACTTTAGCTCAGAAATCGCAGGATAACCGCACCTGGGGCGTGGACATTCTGATGAAGGTGGCGGATATTGACCTGCAGCGCTTGAACCTGCGCCAGGCTGTGCGGATCTACGAGCAGATTCGCACGATCCAACCCGACAATATCGCGGTGCGATCACAGATCGTGCTGCTCAATTTGCGTTTGGGGCAGGACGCTGTGGCTTTAGGCGAGGTAGATGCCTTCTTGCAACTGGCTGAATCCTCGGGCCGGCGAGAGATGGGGATCGAATTCTTGAATGATCTCCTGGTGGAGCACGGCACCAATTTGGCTCTGCGCAAGCGGCTGGCGGATTTGTATGCGCGCGGCGGGCAGGTGCAAGAGGCTGTGACGCAGTTAGACGTAGTGGCGGGGGCTTATCTGGATCAGGGGAAGCATTTGGAGGCGATTAATATGATGGAGACCATCATCGCCCTGCGCCCCACCAACGTAGAAGAGTATAAGACTGCCCTCGAGTCCCTGCGCAAAGATAGTTTGCGGAAGTAGTTGTTCGCCGCCCTTCCCCACATGAACCCACGCGGATTAGATTATTCCAATCCCAAAATCTTCCGCGTGGCTTCAAAGGCCAGTTTGGGCAAGGCGCTGCGCGGGAAGAAAGCCGCTTCGCCCGCATCGTCCCCGGCTTGCAACGTTCCACCAAGGATTTTTGCCCGGTAGGCGATGACAATGTCGGCGCCGCTGGGATGCTCGCGCCCGGCCACAACGCCCAACAGACCGGTGATCTCAACCTCCAGGCCGGTCTCTTCCAGACATTCGCGGCAGGCGGCTTCGGCGGGGTCTTCGCCCGCGTCGATGAAGCCCGCCGGAACGCTCCATAACCCCTGGCGAGGTTCGTTGAGACGTCTCACCAGCAGGACGGTGTCATTCTTCTCGACCAGCACCGCGGCGGCGACTTTTGGATCGGCAAAGTGAATCCAACCGCAGGCGGGGCAGTAGGGGCGCTCGCGCCCGAAAAGCTCGCGGGTAGAGACCGGTGCGCCGCACGCTATGCAAAAGCGCACCGCGTATGACTTCACGCAGACCGCCGCCGGGCAAACAAGAAGGCAGCCACGGCGCTGACGACGGCGAGCAGTATCAATCCAAGTTGTACGCTGCGCAGGGCAATCAGGCCCTTTGGCGCTGATTGAAAGTCTTCTTGGGTATACGCCTGTGCTTCTTCCGAAGTGCTCAGGATTTGTCCGGCGGTTTCGCCGGAGGGAACGCCCAGGATTGGGCCGCTGCCTTCGACGGCTGTTTCACTTTCAGCAGCGCTGCGTTCTTGAGTTGCGGGGGCTTCTTCAGCAGGGCCCGATTCCACGCCTGGAACTTTGGGCGCGGCTGGGGCGGCCAGGTCCATCGGGGCAGTATCCGAGCCACCTCCGCCCATCCCACCCATACCACTGGGGGCGCCATAAACACCGGGTTCGCCCCAGGTGATGATCATGGGGGTGGCTTCGGCTGCCGATTTTTCGACCGGTTCGGCCTCCATCGCAACTGCCCCGGCAGCGGCGTCCTCTTGCATGGCGGGGGCGGCATTAAGCATAGGAGATGCGCCTTGATTGGCAAGGAGAGGCGAGCCCTGCATGACCAGGGCAACAACAAGCGCCAGGGTGGCCATGGCCGCTGAGACGCGCAGGCCGATCAGATTGGTGAGGAAGGAACGGCGGGCCTGTTTGGCCATTTCGGGGGTCAAGGCAAAGCTGCGCGGAGCACGGTAACGGGGGGCGCGGCGCAGTACCCGGCGAGTTTGATCTAACTCATCCAGCGTCAGGCGCCATTCCCCGCGGGTGTCCAGGTTTTGCTCTACAGACTTGCGTTCAGCATCCGTGAGCTGCCCGTCCAGGTAGGCCGATAAAAGTTCTTGATCTCGTAACGTTAAATTTGTGTTCACGGTTCCCTCTCCTCATTTAGACGGACAGGTTGGGGGAAAAGTTCCCAGAACCGGTGCAGGCATTCGCGCAGTTTTAAGCGGGCGCGCGCCACGCGACTCTTAACCGTGCCGAGCGGCTTGCCGATGATGGCAGCGGCTTCGAGATAATCGAGGCCTTCGATATCCACCATGACCACCACGGCGCGGAAATCGTCCTCCAGGCGCTGCAAGCAAGCCTGTAAAGCCTGGTCGAGTTCAGCGCGCTCCAACTGTTCTTCCGGCGAGGCCGCGTCGTCTGCCAGCCAGGAAGGGGATTCGATCTCTTCATCATCATCGGTAAGGGGTTCGAGGGGCACGGAAGGGCGGCGTTGACGGCGGCGCAGTTCGTCATAACAGGCATTGGTGACCATGCGCATGACCCAGGCCTTAAAAGAGCCCCCGCGAAAATCGGCCAGGTGCCGGTAGGCCGAAATGAAGGCCGTTTGAACGGCATCCTCGGCGGTATCTGAGTCGCCAAGCATGCGCATGGCGACGTTGAAGGCCAGGTCCTGGTGGGCCAGCACCAGGCGGTTGAACGCATCCAGGTCGCCTTTTTGGGCGAATTCTACCAGGGCAATCTCATCCATGCGCTGTCTTCCGCCCGGCGAAAGCTGCCCAGGCAGCGCGCCAGAGAACCATGCCCAGGGCCGATGTGGCGCCTAGCACCGTGACAAAAACAGGGATGATGGCGGCGCTGAGCCACAATCCGCGCAGCCAGGCGGCGAAGGGGGCTGCCAGGAAGGCCGCCAGGATGGCGCGCCACCAAACTTGCCCGATGCGGTCGGCAGTTCCGGCTTGATAGAGCTCCAGGAAGGGGGCGTTCAGGGCCCAGCCCAGGCAAAAGGGCAGAAAAGTGCTCAGCCAGCGCAGGCTGAAGGCTTCCTTTCCGGCGTAATGCATCAGGTAACCAATGACACTGACGGCAAGGATAGCCAGGATGTCGCCAACAATCAGGATGGTGCGAGAACGGTTGGTTAGCATGGGATTATTGTACCGCAGGCGTACATTTTTGCAACCGGGTGTCCGGGGGCATTTGGGGCGGGTCGGGAAACCCGACCCCTACAGGCGGTAGGCGCGCGCTTACCGCGCCCAGGACGTGGTTGACCCACGCCGGGTCGGGAGACCCGACCCCTACAAGACCGAAAGAACGGTTTTCCGACCCGCGACAACGCCCCAGGGTAATCGTCGGTAGGGGCGCGGTCGCCGCGCCCGGGACGTGGTCAACCAACAACGGGTCGGGAAATTCAACCCTACCGCGAGGTTTGGCGGGCTTTACGGCGGGTGTCTACCCACAACGCCAGCACGGCCAGCAGGGTGGTGATGAAAATGCCCGCGGCGGCTATGATATAGGTTCCCTGGATGCCGGATACTACCGCTTGCGCCGGGGCAGTGTTCACGTCGGTGCCGGCGGGTAACTTGCCCGCTGCCAGGACGAAAGCGCCGTAGATGCTGCCCATGAGCGGCAAACCAGAGGAGTTACCCAGCGTTCGCGACAGCCCAATTAGCCCCGAGGCCACGCCCAGCCGCTCGCGCGGGGCGGAGCCCATGATGGAACTGTTGTTGGGCGACTGGAACAGGCCAAAGCCGATGCCAAATGGAATCAGGCGGACCACAATCCCCAGCGGAGTGACCCCAGTGTGCAGGGTGCTCATGACCAGGCAGCCAACCGCCAACAACAGCAGGCCGATCAGGCTGATGACCCGCGAGCCGTAGCGATCGGAGAGCGTTCCGGCGATGGGCGCGACCAGACCCATAGCGATGGGGTTGGACATCATCAACAAACCGACAACCTGCGTGGAATATCCAAGCACATTTTGGAGCAGGAAGGGCAGGATGAATCCGCCGGCCAGGACCAGGAACACCAGGAAACCCATGAGCAGGTTGATGGAGAAGAGCGGATTGGCGAACAGCTTTAGGTCGACCATAGGCTGAGCGGCTTTGCGCTCAACAGCCAGGAAAACGAGCAGGCCCAACCCGGCGGCGATGAGCAAGGCTAACACCCATGGCGATGAGAAGCCAATGCTCTGGCCTCGGGTCATGCCACTGGCGTAGGTGATGAGCACCGCCATGAGGATGGCGGCGCCGGCCACGTCAAAGCGCTGACCGGGGCGAGCGGAACGCAGGTCGGGTACGAAGCGCCAGACGAAGAAAGCGGTGATGAGCCCGACAGGCAGGTTGACCCAGAATACCGACTGCCAACCGACGAGGCCGATGAGCAGGCCTCCCAGGGGCGGCCCTACGGCGATGCCTACCGACACCACAGCGCCCATTGTTCCCAGAGCCCGGCCGCGCTCGCTGGCGGGGAATATCTCGGTGACCATGGCCATGCCAAGCGCCTGCATCATGGTGCCGCCCAGGCCTTGCAAGGCGCGAAAGGCGATGAGCCAGCCCACCGAGGGAGCCAGTCCACACAGGCAAGAACTGAGAATGAACAGGACCAGGCCGGTCTGGTAGATGCGCTTCTTGGGCAGCATATCGCCCAGGCGGGCGACGCTGAGCATGAGCGATGTGATTACGAGGCTGTAAGCCAGGACCACCCACTGGATGGTCGCGAAGTCGGTATGAAAATAGGTTACCAGCGTGGGCAGCGAAATGTTGACGATGCTGGTGTCGAGGGTGGCCATGAAGACGCCCAGCGCAATGCCGGCGATGGCCAACCATTTGTTGTTTGTGGCAGGCGCAGGGGCTGCCGGATTAATGCCTCACCGCCTCGATTAAGTAGCGGTGTTCAGGCACAACCAATTCGCCTTCGCGCTGGATGGTGGCATGGATTTTTTCCAAACCTTCCAGATAGGCTTCGGGGGTAAAGCCGGGAATCTGCCAGGGAATCACTTTCAGGTAGTAAACAACGGCGGCTACATCGCGGAAGGCGGCCACGGGGAAGTCCTCGCGGGCCTGGAGGATTTCAAATCCGGCTGAGACGAGGCTGGCGACCTGTTTTTCGAGGGTTTCGTGCGCATACTCGTAGGTGTTGGTTTCTTCGAGCAGTTCGTTGAGACGGGTGCTGTTCTGGCAGCCGATTTGCTGGGTGAGGAACCTGCCGCCGGGTTTTAAGATACGCGCCAACTCTTTACCCGAGAAAGATTCGTGGCGATTGATAGCCAGATCAAAGTGGTTGCCGGGCAAAGGCAGGTCGTTGTCGTCGAAAACTTGCACCAGCTTGACTCCTAGCGGCTCAAGACGATTGCGGGCAATGGGCACATTGGGAACGTAGGCCTCAGTCACCCAGGTGTCAGGCGGGTAGGGGCGCAGGGTGGAGAAGAATTCGCCGCCGCCTGTGCCCATATCTACCATAGCCTGGACGCCTTTCATTCGCTCAAGAACCAGGGCGCGGTAATCCCAGGCTGGTTCTTCTTCAACATAGCGACCTTCCAGCCAGGAAAAGTCCCAACCAGAGAAATCGGCCTTCCAGGCTTCTTGAATGATTTGGAGGAAGAGAGGGTCCATTGTCACACCTGTGTGGGGAAATATGAGGTATAGCGCAGAAGAGGAGTTTCTATTTTTACGCCACGCTTAAGATTGTTCTTATTTTACGCGACAGGGCGGGGATGCGCAACTCCCAGAGAACTGAATCTGATCGGCGAGATTGGAAGAATTTTCCGTACAAATAGGGACCTTTTTACAGGCAACCACTATTCGCGGGGAGATTGGCTGAGCAGCGTGTCCAGATTGGTGTGGATGGTCAACCCACGGGCGGCGGCCCAGGTTTCCAGACCATCCCAATAGGCGTTGGCGGCTTCGAGCAGGCGGGGCGGGTTAGAAAGTTCGCCGCGCATGACCATGCCGCACAGGTGGTTGTACCCGGTGGGGCGGTCGGGCAGTTGGAGGGATTCGGGGAACATGGCCACGCTGCTAGAATAGATGCGGCGGTGGGCCAGCCCTAGCAGGCAGGCCCCGAAGCGCACCGTGTCGACGGCGTAAGCGGGCATGATGTGGCTGAAACCGGGCAGAATACCGTTGCGCAGCTTGCCGATGCATTCGTAGATGTCGCCAATGAGCACCTCGCGCAGCATGGCATTGATCTCCTGGTCGGTGTGGGCCAGGGCCACCTTGCGAACATGCGCGAAAATATCCTGCGGGTCGTGAATGGGCTGGACGTACACATAAGCGCCGTGGGTGAGCGGCCAGAACTCGTCCAGCTCTGCCGCCTGGGCCAGGATCACATCCGGCGAATAGACGTCCACTTCAGCCTTCCAGGGGCCTTCCGACCATTCGAAGCAGCGCTCGATGTTGTTGCCATCGATCACTACGTGAATCTCGATGTCAGAGTGGGGTCCGTCAGCGCTGCGCGCCACTGAGCCATATAAACCCGAGGCAAGCATCTGCTCGCCGTAATGAGCCTGGAACTTAGCGGCGATCTCACGAGCGCGGGACATGCGCTGGTCATGGGGGTAGGGTTGGGGGCCGGTGGGCATAATTCCTCCTATAAAACCGCCAGCCAGATGGTGAGGCTGAGCGCGCTGATGAGCGTGGACCACAACACGGTTTGTGAGACGAGGTCACCGTCACGATTGTACTCGCTGGAGAGGATATAGGCGTTGACGGCCACGGGCATGCCCGCGGCGATAATCAGTACCGGTCCAGCCAGACCCAGCCCGGGGAGCATCTCGGCGCGGGCGGCGGCTTCCCAGCCCAGCAGCATGAGCCAGGCCAGCAGTGGCGCAACCAGCAGGCGCATGAGGGTGACCAAGGCCAGGGAGCGGATTTGCTTGCCGGAGCGGCTGCGAGAGAGCTGCGCGCCCAGGGTGACCAGGGCCAGCGGAATCAACCCATCGGCAAGGTATTCGACAGGCTGGCGGACGGGAACGGGCAATTCGAATTTGAAAACCATCATCAACACAGCTGCCAGGGAGGCCCACAGGATGGGAGTTTTGAGCAGCCCGATGATGGCATCTCGCCAGTGGGTGCGGCCCGAGTCAATGATCCACAAGCCAAGGGTGATGGTGATGAATATCTGGATGAGGACGATGATAGCCATGATGTTGGCCCCGGCTGCGCCAAAGGCCAGCATGGCCAGGGGAATGCCGTAGTTGCCCGCGTTGGGGAGCAGGCTGGCCAAAGTCAACTCGGGGCGGCGGCTGCGCAAGCCGGGCAGGCTGAACAAGGCCCATGAGACGCCTAAAATCAGCGCGGTGTGCAGCAGGTTGAAGGCGGCTACCCCGCCAAACAATTCAGGAGGCAAGTCGGCGTCTAGAGCTTTGAGGAAGACCAGAGCGGGCAGGAAAACGTTGAAATTGAGCTTGACCAGCGAATCGACGTCGACCTTGTAGGCGCGTTCGGCCAGGATCCCGGCTCCGATGAGCAGGAAGACAGGCAGGGTGATGTTGACGAGGATGTGCAACAGCATGAGGAATGATTATACTCCCGGCCCGGCAGGTGGGGGCGCATTTCTGCCTGTTACGCGGGAATCCCTTCCCGCGAGATGGGATTGGAGGAGGTGCCTGGTAAGAAACCCGGCCTACGGAAGAATAAACCCTGCGGGGGTTCCCGTGTACTGAGGCGGGATATCAATCCCGCCGGCCCCAACTGCGTTAAGGAAGCTGTTTGATGAGACGCGAAAAACCGTATAATGGTGATAATCCAATTCTAGACTCGAAAGGAGCCAAGCATGGAATACCGATCGTTAGGGCGGACGGGGGTGATGGTTTCGCCGTTGTGCCTGGGGGCGATGAATTTTGGGGGGCCAACCCCCGAGGATGAGTCTATCCAGATCATAAACCGGGCGTTGGATGGCGGTATTAATTTCATCGATACCGCCAATGTCTACAACGCCGGTGAGAGCGAGCGGATTGTAGGCAAGGCATTGAAGGAAAACGGCAGGCGCGAACAGGTGATTTTGGCGACCAAGGTGCATGGGACGATGGGGCCGGGGCCCAACGACCAGGGCGCGTCGCGGCTGCACATTCTCAAATCGTGTGAGGATTCGCTGCGCCGCTTGCAGACCGACTACATCGATCTCTACCAGTTGCACCGCCCTTCGGCGATCATCCCGCAGGACGAGACTTTGCGCGCCTTTGACGATCTGGTGCGGGCGGGCAAGGTGCGCTACATTGGCTGCTCGACGCACCCGGCTTGGAAGGTGATGGAAGCGCTGGCGATCAGTGAGAAGTTTGGCCTGGTGCGCTACATCAGCGAGCAGCCGCCCTATAATTTGCTGGACCGGCGAATTGAGAATGAACTGGTGCCGCTATGCCAAAAGTACGGCCTGGGCATTTTGCCCTGGTCGCCGCTGGGCATGGGCGTGCTGGCGGGACGCTACCCGCTGGACGGTTCCTACCCACCGGATTCGCGCGCGGCACGGGCCAACTGGCCTGCCATCAAAGACCGCGTGACGCTGCGCGCGCTGGAGACGGGTGTGAAAGTGATTGAGCTGGCCCGGCAGCGCGGCGTAACGCCTGCGCAGTTCTCGCTGACCTGGTGCAAGGATCAACCCGGCATCACCGCGCCGATTGGGGGCCCGCGCACCTTGCAGCACCTGGAGGACTACCTGCCGGTGTTTGAGATGAGCCTGAGCGACGAGGACCGGACAGCTTGTGATGCCATTGTGCACCCGGGCAACG
>JAEXTI010000538.1 GCA_023406965.1 Chloroflexota bacterium | reverse complement strand
AAGGAGCTAAAGGCGCTTCTGCAGGCCCGGCCGAGTCTTCCTTCGTTAATTGGAGGAAGATTTCTTCCAGGCTGAGGTTCATCGGTTGAAGTTGCAGTAAGTCATGCCCGGCGTTAACGATGGTGCGAGAAACCAGGCCGCGGGCATCCTGTCCAGGCGCGGATTCGAACTCCAGCGTATTTGGTCCACGTTGAAGAACGTTCTGGATACCGGGCAGCGCAGACAAGGTAGGTATAAGATCCTGGCAATCACCCGCCACCTGTACTGTAGCACGCTGCGAGCCAGTGAGGCGAGATTGCAATTGGGCAGGGGTGTCTTCGGCAACGATGTGGCCGTTATTGATGATGAGCACGCGGTCGCAAACTTGCTGTGCTTCGGGCAAGATATGCGTTGAGAGGAGCACGGTGCGGTCCCGTCCGATTTCACGGATGAGGTCGCGGAAGTTGACTACCTGGCCAGGATCGAGGCCGATGGTTGGCTCATCCAGAATGAGCACCTGGGGCTGATGGATGAGCGCCTGGGCCAGGCCAAGCCGCTGGCGCATGCCTTTGGATAGTTTGCCGATGTAGCCTTTGGCGCGATCGGCCAGGCCTACTTTTTCCAGGGTTTCGTCTACTCGCCGGCGGGGGTGTGGAATATTGCGCAGGTTGCACATGTATTCCAGGTATTCCGCGACGACCATGTCGTTATAGAGCGGGACAGTTTCTGGCAGGTAGCCAACGATTCGACGGACTTCCAGTGATTGCTCCAATACGTCAAAGCCGCCAATCTCGACTTTTCCGGCGGTGGGGGGCATATAGCCGGTGAGGATGCGCATGGTGGTGGTCTTGCCGGCGCCGTTTGGGCCTAAGAAACCTAGAATTTCACCCTTCTTTGCGGTGAAATTTAGATCGTTGATAGCCCGGCGAAGACCATAATTCTTGGTCAAGCCAGAAACTCTGATCATCAAAGTCTCCTTTGCGAGAGGATTGTTCCCTGTCAGGCAACATCCGAGCGGAAGCCAGGTTCCGCTCGGGGGGGATTTAATATAAGAAGGCGGCCCTTTTTGAGCCGACTAACACTATACATCAAATCGAATCACAGAGTCAATAGGATGGTCAAATTCTAATCAAATGCTAATCTTGGGTGTACAGAATCACAACCATGATTTATAATACCCGGGATTTTGTCTTCTCCGCACGAAAGTTTTACCATCTCAATATTTTTCGTTGTTGTCCAGGAGGTAGTATGGATATCCTAGGTCTGGCCCGGCATGGCTTGAGCGGTTTCGAGCAGATAGCCATCTTGGGTGTTGTTGTCACGGCTTTTATTAGCCTGTTGTACGCCTGGCTGCTGCGGGGCACTGTCCTCAATAAGGACAAAGGCACGCAGAAGATGCAGGAAGTGTGGGATACGATTCAGGTTGGTGCTAACAGCTATTTACAGCGCCAATTGAAGACGATCTTGCCGGCGATCGGTTTGTTGACGGTTGCTTTGTTCTTGAGCGTCTATGTGGTTCCGCCCAGCGCTGAAGCGGCGGAAGAATTCCCGCAGAACACCCAGATTATTATTGCGATTGGCCGCACGATTGCGTTCATTATGGGCGCGAGCTTCTCGATGCTGGTGGGCCAGTTGGGCATGCGCATGGCCATTCAAGCCAGCGTCCGCTCGGCTTCCGCTGCTCGCCGCGGCTTCAATGAAGCGTTATCCATCGCCTACTATGCCGGTACCATCACCGGTATGCTCACCGACGGCCTGGGCCTGTTCGGCGGCACGGTTATCTTCATGATCTTTGGTAAGGCCGCTCCGGATGCGCTGCTGGGCTTCGGCTTTGGTGGCACGCTGATCGCGCTGTTCATGCGCGTGGGCGGTGGCATCTATACCAAGGCTGCAGATGTTGGCGCCGACCTGGTGGGTAAAGTTGAAAAAGATATCCCCGAAGACGATCCCCGCAATGCGGCTGTTGTGGCCGATCTGGTGGGCGATAATGTGGGTGACTGCGCCGGTATGGCCGCGGACATCTTTGAGTCTTACGAGGTGACCATCGTTTCCGCTTTGATCCTGGGTCTGGCTTTGTTGGCCGACACCGGCGAAATGAAGTGGATTGTTTACCCGCTGATTATTCGTGGTATTGGTGTGATCAGCTCGATCATTGGTACCTTCACCGTTCCGATTTGGGAGAAGTTCCCGATCAAATGGCTGCGTGCCCATGACGCGGAAGAGTCCATGTTCCGCTCGTATGAAGTCTCGAGCGTCAACACGGTTCTGTGGGCCTTTGTGCTGGCCATGACCTATGGCAAGGATTGGCGGTTGGGTTTGCTGACCACCATCGGCGTTGGTCTGGCGGTCGCTTTCAACCCGTTGACTTCCTACTTCACCGCGACTCGCAAGACCCCGGTTCAAGAGATTATCAAGTCGACCAAGTTTGGCCCCGCGACGACCATCCTCTCCGGCCTGGCGGTCGGTATGGAATCGAGCGTTTATGCCTTGATTGTGATCGTGATCAGCTTTATTGCGGGTTTGGTGGTCTATCAGGGTGAAGGCGCTCTGTATGTGCTGTACGCCATTTCGATGATCGGTATCGGTATGTTGAGCCACACGGGTAACAACGTGGCGATGGACTCTTACGGCCCGATTTCTGACAATGCGAACGGTATTGGTGAGATGGCCTGGCACGACCTGGATGATGACAGCACCAAGAAGGCGCGCCAGATTATGGCCGACCTGGATGCGGTTGGAAACACGACCAAAGCCATCACCAAGGGCGTTGCCATTGCATCTGCGGTTATTGCCGCGGTTTCGCTGTTCGCTTCTTACATTACCGATATTGGCCGGGTTCAGGCTCAGCTTGGAAAACCGGTAATGGATTCTATTCGCATCTCTGACACCACGGTGTTCATTGGCTTCTTGCTGGGCGGCGCGCTGCCGTGGATTTTCAGCTCCTTGTCCATCCGTGCCGTGAGCCGCGCTGCGGGCGAGATCGTGGAAGTTGTGCGCAAGCAGTTCCGCATCCCCGGCATCATGGAAGGGACCGTCAAGCCGGACTACGCCGAGGTGGTTGGTATTTCGACCCGGTCGGCTCAGAAAGAACTGCTGCCCCTGGCGACCATTTCGGTGCTCTCTCCGCTGATGGTCGGCATGCTGTTGGGCGTGGAAGCCCTGGGTGGTTTCCTGGCGGGCGTGATCCTGTGCGGGCAACTACTGGCTGTGTTCATGTCGAATGCAGGCGGAGCCTGGGACAATGCCAAGAAGGGCATTGAAGACGAACCGCGCGACCTGGTCGCGAACACCGGCAAGGGCTCTGAACGCCACAAAGCGGGCGTTGTGGGCGATACCGTCGGCGATCCGTTGAAGGACACCGCCGGCCCGGCATTGAACCCGATGATCAAAGTCGTCAACATGGTCAGCCTGCTGGCTGCGCCCGTGATGGTTCAGTCGACTGAAGGCGTTGCGAGGTGGATTGTTGCCGCTATCTTTGCCGCGGGCGTGATCTGGGGCGTTTGGCGCAGCAACCGGCCTGCTGCCCTCGATAAGTAAAACCGCAAATCCGAGATTTGCCTTCAATC
>JAEXTI010000517.1 GCA_023406965.1 Chloroflexota bacterium | reverse complement strand
CGCACGCCGGTGTAGGTGTCGGTGGTGCCTTTCTTGGGGTGAGTGGCTTCAATCTCTGCTACTTCCAGATCACGCAAGTTGTTCTCCATGAACTCCTGGGGCTGGTTCACATTGCCCGTGATAACCAACTCAGGCTCAAGGGCCGTCTGAGGCTCGCCTTCATCAGCGACGGCGCCCGGCACATGCACGATGATGGAGTCGATCATGCCGACCATTTCATTCTTTTGCAAATCGCTGCCAACCACGCGCAGCGGGAAGTAGTCATCCGGAAGCGGGTTGCCGTTGACGGTAAGTGCTACGATGATGTTGTCATTACGAGTCACGCGAGTGCTGTCCAGGCTGACGGTATACCCATCTACGGCAACTAGATCAATCGTATAGCCTGCATCGGCCAGGTCGTCGTTATAGGCGGGGCCGTCATGCTTGACCTCATCATCCACGAAACCAACCAGGGTCCACAGCGGAATGCCGACCCATTCCTGAGCTTTATCATCGGTCCAGGTGGCCATGTGGCAATCGGGGGAAGCACCCGATTCAAAGGTGGCCCGGTCAACATCCACGACCAGAGCGCCTTTCATGTGCAAAATCCAATCTTCGCCCACATCCTTGAGTTCAACAATGGAGGTCCACTTGACTGCCCAGTGACCATCGATGACCTGGTTTTTCTCGGCGCTGACAATTGCCAGGCGCAGTGCTCCCTCTTCTTTCTCGTTGAGGGGTTGGCCTTCGCGTTCGTAAGCGATGATGGCGGTCAGATCTGGAGCAGTTTTGAGTTCGTCGCCAGTGGCGGGGTCATAGGCGATGAAGCTGCCATTGGTAATCTGATCGTAGGAGTAAGTGATGGCATAGCCGTCTTCGGCAACCACGCTGATCCCCATGCTGTCATCCATCTCGCCCCAGGCGGCAATCAGATCTTTGAGTGACACGCCGCGGTAGATCACAGGCAGGGTGATGCGCCCGGTGCTGCTCTTGATGCCGCCATAACCCTCGGTAACGGGCAAGGCTTTTAGTTCTTCCATGGTAAAGGTCATGGTTGACCCGTCCAATGCGACCAGGCTTAAAATGGGCGAGGCCGGCTCTGGCGTGGCGGTGGGCGGCACGGCGGTGTTGGTGGGGACGAGCGGCTGAGTAGGCTCGGCAGTGGGCGTTGGCGCCGGTTGGCAGGCCGCGCTGAGAATGATCACCAGCACCAAGACAAACCAAAAGATTCGTTTGGTCATAGAAAACCTCCGGTGGGCAAGATGATTCGCGCTGTATACTTGATAGGATACAAATGAACGCCTTTGAATATTATCGGGTAAGAGTTGGACTGTCAAGCGCCGGTAGCCTGAATATGTTGTAATACGCACTTGTTGATGATGAATATCATTGCCGTCGGCCCCGTTGAGTCACCTTGCCTCAGCGTTGAAATCCTCGCCTCCCCCAATTCGTTGTACAATACCCCTATGCCTGGAATCCTCTACGCCCTGATCACGGTTTTCGCCTGGGGCACCTGGCTCACCCCTTCGCAGAACATCCCCTTCCGCAACCAGCAGATCAAAACCTTCTACGTGGCCGCCGCCAACCTGGCCCTGGCTCTGCTGGTTTTGCTCATCCGCGGCGCCGAGGGCCTCACCTGGGCCGTCTTTTGGCCGCCCTTCCTGGGCGGGCTGGTGTGGGCCGTTAGCGGTTTTCTGGCCTTCACCGGCACCAACCGCCTGGGCATGGCGCGCGCCTTTGGCATCTGGGCCCCGGTCAACGTGCTGGTCAGCATCCTGTGGGGTGTGCTCCTCTTTGGCGAACTCATCCATGACGGCCCCCAACGGCTGGCCCTGTTCGCCCTGGCCCTGGTCATCGCGCTCACCGGCGTGCTGCTCATCATCTTCGCCAAAGGCCTGCGCTCCTCCGGCCCCGCCGACCCCCACGCCCGCGCCGGGCTTTGGGCCGCTGTCGGCGCAGGAGTCTTGTGGGGCAGTTACTTCATCCCCGTACAGCTTTCGGCTGCTTCCATGTGGGTGGCGGCCTTCCCCCTGGCAGTGGGCATCTTCGTGGGCAGCGCCCTTTTGGCGGCCTTCACGCGCCAGCCCCTGCGCCTCGATCACCCCAGCCACTATGCGCGCGTGCTGTCCACCGGCTTGCTGTGGGGCATCGGCAACTACGGCATGCTGCTGCTGGTGGGCGAGTTCGGCGCGGGGCGCGGCTTCACCATCTCGCAGTTGGGCATCGTCGTCAACGGCCTGATGGGCGTCTACCTGCTCAAAGACCCGCCCCCCAAATCCCGCGCCGCCGCCCTCACCCTCATCGGCTGCGTCCTGGCCCCCCTCGGCGGCATTTTGATGGGCGGGGGGAAATAGCTTTAGGTGTGCTAGAATTAACCTTCAGGAGAGACACACATGCCCACCCTTGCCTTCAAAATCATCTACGTTGCCGCGCTGGTCGTCGAAATGGCCATCCGCGCGCCCCTCAACCAAAAGCGCAAGCAGATCAAGGTAACCTCCAACCGGGTCAACCGCCAGGAAGCCGTCCTGCTTGGGCTGCTCTTCTTTGGTAATTTTCTCCTACCCCTCATCTACATCTTCTCCCCCTGGCTGAACTTTGCTAACTACACCCTGCCCCCCTGGGCCGGTTGGCTGGGCGCGGCGTTCATATTGGGGGCCGTGCTCGTCTTTTGGCGCGCCCACGTCGATCTGGGCCGCAACTGGTCGCCCACCTTGCAAATCCTTGAAGGCCACAAGCTGATTACGCAGGGCATCTACGGGATGATCCGCCACCCCATGTACGCCTCGCAGTGGTTGTGGGTGCTGGCCCAGCCCTTGCTCATTCAAAACTGGATCGCCGGGCTGCTTGGCGCACTCTTTTACTTGCCCATGTACTTCATCCGCGTCCCCGTCGAAGAGCAGATGATGCTCGAGCAGTTTGGGGATGAGTACCGTGATTATATGCGCCGCGTGGGGCGGGTCCTGCCGCGGCTGCGCTGAGACGGTTGAGCGCGTATGATTCGGGCTATTGAAGAAATCTCGCTCAATGCCTGGCCGTCCTTCCATTCCTTGGTTTATGACGGCTGGGTGATCCGTTTTGCCGGTGGTTATACCCGCCGGGCCAACTCGATCAACCCGCTGTACTTCTCCACGTTCGATGTGGACGAGAAGATTCGCTGGTGCGAGGAGTTGTACCACGAGCAAAGTTTGCCGGTAGTTTTCAAAATCACCCCGGAAGTCTTCCCAAATGACCTGGATGAACGGTTGGCGGCGCATGGTTACCAGAAAGAAGCACTGACCAGCGTGCAAGTCCTGGAACTTCAAGGGGTGGATGCGCGTCTATCAGAAGAAGTTTTTCTTCAGGAGCAGCTCTCAACCGAATGGTTGGAGCAATTCTCCAGAATGACCTTGATGAAGGGAAGCACCCAGGAGCCTCATCGTCAAATCCTCGAATCCATTCTCCCGCGCAAATGCTTTGCGGC
>JAEXTI010000488.1 GCA_023406965.1 Chloroflexota bacterium | reverse complement strand
TCAAAGAACTGGTCGAAATGGTCAACCGGGCCGTGGAGAAGGGCGAGAGCGCGGCTTTTGACGTCACGGATTTGCTGCGCAAGAGCGGGCGCAGCCTGTGCGTGGGCTGGCTCAGCCCTCGAAGCGCAGCCATTTGCGCGCGGCGTTTCCAAAAATCGCCGCCGGATGAGCGCGCGACGAAATCGATGAGGAGTTGACCGGTGCCCCAGGAAGTTGAATTGTCGGGTGGAAATATGAACAAGCCGGTGCTGGTCGGGGGAAGGGTTTATAAAGACATTTCTCGCGCCACGCCCAACATCCACGCGCTGCTGGGCTATGTTCGGGAAAGGGGCTTGTCCTGGGTGCCGCAATCCTTTGGCGTGGACGCGCAGCGCAACAAGCACGTGCTGTCCTTTCTGCCGGGCACGGTGCTGCATGACACGCCCGATTGGCTGTGGGACGGGGACCTGTTGGCCGGCCTTGCGCGACATCTGCGCGAATGGCACGACGCCACCCTGGGGTTCAAGCCGGTGAACGGGGATTGGCTCCTGCAGACCGACGGGGGCAGCGAGGTCATTTGCCACAATGATTTTGCCCCTTATAACTGGGTGTTTGAGGGGCATCGTTTCGCGGGCCTGATCGATTTTGATACCTGCGCCCCCGGCTCGCGGTTGTGGGATATCGCCTACACGGCTTACCGGATTGTGCCGCTCATGCCCAACGGCTCGCCGCGGGAGTACGGCGAGGTTTCGCCTTTTTCGCCAGAAGAAATGGCCACCCGGCTGGGCCTTTTCCTCAAGGCCTACGCCTCGGGTGACGAACGGCTTCGCTATCCTCCCGCAGACGTGATCGTCAAGCTGCAAGACCGGTTGCAGGCCCTCGCGGATTGGTCGGAGCGCTTTGGGCAGCAAAGCGGCAACGCGGACATCCTCGAACACGCGCGGATGTACCGCCTGCACCGCGCCTGGTTGGGTGAATTTCAAAATTCTCCTTGACAAAATAGAACGCATATTCTATAATAGCACCGTAACTACTCACACCGATGGTGAAAAGGGCCGAATTTGAGGTGTTTGTGAGGCGCTTCGCGCCCCACAAACACCTCAAATTCGGCTTACTTGAATAGTTACCATAAAAATTAATAGGAGAAGCAAAAAATGAACAGATACGAAGAAGGACTAAAATTGCTCGATGAAAGCTGTGGCAATGGAAGAGATAATGTCATCGCTCTCTCAACCATCGCAATGGAACCGAGCGCTGACGGAACCCCCTTTCCTTATGTCCGTGACGTGGACGCCTATTATGAAGACGGCGTGTTCTATGTCACTACCTGGGGAAAATCAAACAAAATGCAGCAAATCGCCCGAAACAAAGAGGTTGCCTTTGCGGTTCGCCTCGAGGGGATTTCTGGAAATGGAATCGGCGAAAACCTTGGCTGGGTTTTAGACCCAAAAAACGCCGGACTAAGGGCCAAACTTCGCCAGGCATTTTCCGATTGGTACGACCAGGCAAACAATGAACAGGATGAAAACTGTGTTATTTTGGCAATTCGCCTCACAAAAGGCCGGATATTTAGAGATCACGGTGCTGTGCGCTACAATATGGACTTTGTGAATAAGATAGAGACTGGAGAAGGATAAATCCGGTAAGGCATGAAACTGTAACAGGGTGGAAAAATCTAAAAATTGCGGTGAGTAAGGTGCTTCGCACCCCACTCACCGCAATCAGGCCTCTTCGGTCTCGAAATTCACGGAGAACTTCTTCCCTGAAAAGGTACATTCGTTCCATTCGTTTTTTTATTCGTTCTTTCCTACACGATTCCGTAGGCCAGCATGGACTTGGCCACCTTGGTGAACCCGGCGATGTTGGCGCCCATCACGTAATTGCCCTTGCAGCCGTAGGTCTCGGAAGCCTCCAGGGCGGACTGGTGGATGTTGTGCATGATGCGCTGGAGCCGCTGGTCCACTTCTTCGCGCGACCAGGACAGGCGCATGGCGTTCTGCGACATTTCCAGCCCCGAAACGGCCACGCCGCCCGCATTGGCTGCCTTGCCGGGCCCGTACAGCACCCCGCTGGAGAGGAACTCGTGGACGGCATCCAGGTTGGAGGGCATGTTGGCACCTTCGGAGACGCAGAAGCAGCCGTTTTTCACCAGCGCCCGGGCGTTCTCGCCGTTGATCTCGTTCTCGTGCGCCGAAGGGAAGGCCAGGTCGATTTTGAGGTTTTGCTCGCGGATCACGTCCCACACGCATTGGTTGGCGTAGAAGGGCACCTTATATTTCTCGGCGTACTCGCTCATCCGCCCGCGGCGGTAGTTCTTGAGATCGAGGATGTACTCGAACTTCTCGCGGTTGATGCCCGCTTCATCCACGATGGTGCCGTTGGAGTCGGACAGGGTAATGGGGCGGGCGCCCATTTGCAGCAGCTTCTCGATGGTGTATTGGGCCACGTTGCCCGAACCGCTGATGGCGGCTACTTTCCCGGAAATTTCCTGCTTGCGGGTGGCTAGCATTTCGGCGGCGAAGTACACCGCGCCGTAGCCGGTGGCCTCGGGGCGCATCAAGCTGCCACCGTAATCCAGGCCTTTGCCGGTCAGCACGCTTTCATTGCGGTTGACAATGCGCAGGTAGTAGCCGTAGAGATAGCCGATTTCGCGCGCGCCCACGCCGATGTCACCGGCGGGCACGTCGGTGTCGGGGCCGATGTGGCGGTACAGCTCGCGCATGAAGGCCTGGCAGAAGCGCATCACCTCGCCGTCGGATTTGCCCTTGGGGTCGAAATCAGAGCCGCCCTTGGCCCCGCCCATGGGCAGCGTGGTGAGCGAATTCTTGAAGATTTGCTCGAAGCCCAGGAATTTGATGATGCTGATGTTCACCGAGGGGTGGAAGCGCAAACCGCCCTTATAGGGGCCGATGGCGTTGTTGAACTGCACGCGGAAGCCGCGGTTGATTTGCACCTCGCCCTGGTCGTCCACCCACGGCACGCGGAAGAGGATGGCCCGGTCAGGGACGATGATGCGGTGATAGATTTTGGCTTTGACAAAATCGGGGTGTTTTTGAACGGTCGGCTCCAGCGAGGTGAGAACCTCTTGCACGGCCTGCAAAAATTCGGGCTGCCCCTGGTCTTTTTCCTGGGCGCTGGCAATAACGTCCTGTATGATGCTCATATTATTTTTTTCCTGATGAATGGGGATCTAGATCGAGTGTTGGGTGGGGTTTTCCCGCTAACCCAAACTGGCAGTATTTATACCACAGCGGGTATCAAAATTTTGTGAAAAAGAGAGGCGAGATTGTGAAAATTCTATAAAAAGTTTTCGCTGGTGGCAATCACGCCGCGGCTGCTGCGGCCGTCCACTTTGACGGTCAGCGGGGCGGGGAGGCGCGCGTGGCGGACGAACTCGCTTTCATGCACGACGGGCTGCTTCTCGATCCAGCCCCAGTCGATGTAGTAAGGGCTGTAGGTGGGCATGCTGAAAACCATCACCCCCAGGTTAATGATGTTGTGGAAGTAGTGCGAGCCCTGGCTGAGCTCGACCCGCACGTTGGACTGGGTGGCTTCCACAATCACTTTCGCGCCGCAAATTTGCCCCCAGGTGACCGGGATGCCCAGCCAGGGGTCCAGGGTGCCGAGCCGCCCGAAGACCATCAGGGCGTAGGGCCGTTTCTCGGCCATCAGGCGCTGGTTGTGCTGCTCCAGTTCCCCGGCAATCTGCCGGGTGTGTTTCAAGTCAAAGCGCTCGGGAATGA
Organism: Chloroflexota bacterium; assembly: GCA_023406965.1. The sequence goes on along the minus strand of JAEXTI010000488.1, from coordinate 215 downwards.
CATAAACAATGTCGCTGATGTTTTGCAGGCTGCCGTTGCCCAGGGCTGTTTCAGAAGCCAGCAGGACGTTGTCCTGCACCATGTCGCTGGAGGTGATCTCGACGATGCTGGAGGGGACCACCATGGGGCGCACCTGGAGGAAGCCGAAATGGTGGGGGTCGAAGGTGGCGGCAAATTCAATCTCCACGGGGCAGCCCAGCTTTTGCTCGCAGCGG
>JAEXTI010000451.1 GCA_023406965.1 Chloroflexota bacterium | reverse complement strand
AAGGTGTACTTCAATACCGGCAAAATCGAGGTCCAGCATAACCCTGACCTGGTGAAGGGCGAAGACCTGGAAAAAGCCATCCGCGCTATCGGTTACGAAGCCCGCGTTTCGGCGTTCTAACAGAAAGGAAGGGCGGCTGCAATGAGCATGAACACGATCAAACACTGGATTGAAGATCCAAAACTGCGCCGGCAGGCACTCACCCTGTTCAGCGGTGGCTTGATCGTCCTCGGCCTGGCAGCGCGATATGCAATTGCGCTGCCAGGGCTGGCAGACGGTCTACTGGCGGCTGCCGCGGTTGTTGCTGGGGCGGATATCGTAGCGCGCGCCTGGGCCAATTTGCGGAATAGGGCATTCAGCATCGAACTACTCGTGAGTATCGCCTTCATCGGCGCGCTGGTCATCGGTGAATACTGGGAAGCTGCCGCAGTGACCTTCTTGTTCGCTTTTGGCGCATACCTGGAGGCACGAACGCTCAGCCGGACCCGCGAGGTGTTGGGAGAACTACTCGACCTGGCACCCACCACTGCCGTGGTATTGCGCGGCGGACAGCAGGTGGAGGTGCTGGCGAGCGACGTGCAGTTGGATGAGACTCTGTTGATCAAGCCCGGCGCCAAGGTACCGGTGGATGGAATAGTCTTGGAAGGGTTTTCGGCGGTGGATGAAAGCGCCATTACAGGAGAGTCGATCCCCGAAGAAAAAGCCAGCGGCGATACTATCTTTGCGGGAACACTTAACCAGAATGGCACGTTGAAAGTTCGAGCAACAGGGGTTGGGGCCGACACCACCCTGGCGCGTATCATCGCGCGGGTCGAAGAAGCCCAGGAAGATAAGGCTCCCACGCAGCGCTTTATCGAGCGTTTTGCACGCTGGTACACTCCCGCGATTATTCTGTTGAGTATCGGCGCGTTCATCATCACCCGTGATATCGAGCTTGCGCTGACGTTGCTGGTGATTGGCTGCCCGGGAGCGCTGGTCATTTCTACCCCAGTCTCGATCGTTGCCGGTATCGGGCGGGCGGCGAAGAAAGGTATCCTGATTAAAGGCGGCGAGTATTTGGAGAATGCCGGGAAGATCAGCGCGGTAGCGCTGGACAAGACCGGTACACTCACAGAAGGCAAGCCGCGCTTGATCGATATTGAAGTCTTGCAACCCGTTGTGATCGCCGAGGGTGGCGTGGATGAAGGTCGCAAGGGCGGATGGGACTTTGTCCAACGCCAAGTTCTGCGCTGGGCGGGCATCGCCGAGGCGCTTTCCGAGCATCCCCTGGCGCGCCCCATTCTGGCAGAGGCCTCGCGTTTTGAGATCTTACCCGAACCGCAGGGTTTTCAGATGCTGACGGGCAAAGGCGTGATCGCCGAATATCAGGGCAGCCGGATTGCGGTGGGCACGTTGGACCTGATGAACGATCTGGGCGTGCAGGTTTCGCCGGAAGACGAGGCCAAATTAGGCGCCATGAAATCTAGCGGAAAGACCGCTGTGCTCGTCGCGCTGGATCACGCTGCTATCGGCATTCTGGGAATCGCTGACTCGCTGCGCGATAATGCTGTCGAGATGGTGCGTGAATTGAAGCGCGGCGGGGTGAAGCGCGTGCTGATGCTGACCGGCGACGATCACCGCACCGCCGAAGCCATCGCCAGGGAGGCTGGGATCACGGAAGTCCATGCCGGTTTGCTTCCAGAAGATAAGCTAGACATCATCCGAAGTCTCAAGAGAGAAGGCCACATCGTTGCCATGACCGGCGACGGGATCAACGATGCGCCTGCACTGGCCGCCGCCGATATCGGCATTGCCATGGGGGCTGCCGGGACCGGCATCGCCATTGAGACCGCAGATATCGCGTTGATGGCCGATGACCTGATGAAGATTTCGCAGTCGATCTCGTTGTCAAAATCGGTGCTGAAGAATATTCGCCAGAACGTTGTAATTGCTCTGGTCACGGTGGCAGCCCTGCTGGGCGGCGTGCTGTTGGGAGAGGTGCACATGGGCGGCGGGATGTTGATTCACCAGGTGTCGGTCTTGGTGGTGATTGTGAACGGGATGCGGTTGCTGAAGGCGTAATCTACTCTCTAAAACAAGAAATGCTTGACGAACCCATCTTAAGCGGCTACCATACAACCAATTGGCGTAAGGTAGCCGCTTTAAGATTCGCTATAACCTATTTGGATACGATGAAACTTTACCGCTCGGGGCGCATCTAAATGAGTGACAGGTCGAACTTTGACATTGCCGCATTGAAAGCCGGCGACCGGAGCGAGTTTGCGCGGTTGGTGGAGGAGACTTCGCCCAAGATCTACCGCTTGCTGCTCAAGATGCTGGGAGACGAGGCCGACGCTGAGGATGCGCTGCAAGACGCTTATCTAAAGGCACTGCGCTCGCTTCCGAATTTTGAGGAGCGATCGAGCCTCTCGACTTGGCTGTACCGCATCGCGGTCAACGAGGCTCTGATGCAGATCCGCAAGCGCAAGCCGCAGGTGGCGCTAGGCGAGGACAGTGGTGAGGACGCGGAAGACTCGCCTGCTCCGGTGGAATTGGCCGATTTCTGTTGCTTGCCGGAGGGCGAGTTGATGAGCGGCGAGGGCAAGCGGCAGTTGAACCGGGCCGTGCAAACCCTGTCACCGGCGCTGCGGGCGGTGTTCTTGCTGCGCGACGTGGAGGACCTGTCAGTGCGGGAAACCGCGGAGGCGCTGGGCGTGAGCGAGCAGGTGGTGAAGACACGCCTGCTGCGGGCCAGGCTCAAATTGCGCGAGGAGCTTTCGGCTTATTGGAGCGAACGGGTGGCGGCGCAGAAGGTTGAAGGTGATTGAGATGGACGAACACACACACGAGCACGGACATTGCCGGGATTTGCTGGGTTCTCTTTCAGAATACGTGGACGGCACATTGGGTGAACTCTTGTGCGCGGAGTTGGAAGAGCACTTACGC